>JBFGLD010001040.1:0-2957 GCA_041576335.1 Anaerolineae bacterium
GACCGGCCTCGATCAGGTGGCAGATAGCGGGCTTAACAGATTTGGGCCTCAAACGCCAGCTCAATGAAGATAGTTTGATCATGATCGAGACAGAAACATCGGATAGCGGACCGTGCGGCTTATACGTTGTCGCCGACGGATTGGGCGGGCACGAAAGCGGCGAGATAGCCAGCAAGATCACGATAAACGCCATTCAGTCACACTTTACGCAGCATTCGCCCGGGCCGACGGAGGCTGCTATTGAGGCCTGGCTCAATGAGGCAGTGATGGCAGCCAACGCGACCGTCATATCCCGCCAGAAAGATAGGTTAAAAGCCAAAAAAATGGGGTCAACCTTGGTTATGGCTCTGATCACCGGCGGAAAAGCCCACATTGCCAACGTCGGCGATAGCCGGGCTTATCGCCTGTCACAGGATACTATTCAGCAGATTAGCGTCGATCATTCTTTGGTCGAACGACTGATTGAAATCGGGCAAATTACTCGTGAAGAGGCCCGCACCCACAAACAACGAAACGTCATTTATAGCACGATTGGCGATAAAGCCAAACTACAAGTCGGTTTTTATCACGTTGGCCTACAGCCGGGCGATCGGCTGTTACTCTGTTCGGACGGACTGACCGGCATCTTGACCGATGAGCAGATCTTAAATATTAGCCGCAGCCATTCTAATGTAGTGGAAGCTTGCCAGGACTTGGTTAAAGCCGCCAATACTGGCGGCGGCGATGATAATATCACGGTCATTCTCATCGAAATGGAAGGAGAATAATGATACCAGCCGATAAAGCCATTCGCTCCACCTGTCCCTACTGCGGCGTGGGCTGCCAGGTGTTGCTAAATATCGCCGACAATCGTATCTTCCGGATCGATGCCCCTTTTGATGCGGCTCCCAACTACGGCCGGTTATGCGTTAAAGGGCGATTTGGCACGGATTATGTGCACCATCCTGAACGGTTAACCAAGCCGCTCATCCGGCGTAAACTACAAAGGCCCGGTCAGCGCACGCCGTCGAAAGAGCCCGGCGACTGGCGGGAAGCGACCTGGGATGAAGCGCTCGATCTGGTGGTTAGCCGTCTGCTCGAGCTACGCCGGAAATATGGCCCTGACAGCATTACCTGCAACGTCTGTGCCAAGGCCACCAACGAAGACAACTACCTGCTTCAGAAATACATTCGGGGCGTGATCGGCACCAATAATGTCGACCACTGTACCCGGTTGTGCCACGCCGGCAGCGTTAAGGCGCTGCAACTGGCCATTGGCTCCAGCGCTATGAGCAATTCCATTGCCGAAATGAAAGACTTGGAATGCTTCATCGTCACCGGTTCCAACACGACTGAGAACCACCCTGTCATCAGCACATTTCTTAAACAGGCTGTAACCCACAACGGCGCCAGGCTCATAGTGGTTGATCCCCGCCATACCGAAATGGCCGATTTTGCCGAACTGTGGCTGCAGCAGCAGCCCGGTACCGATACGGCCGTCTTCAATGCTATGGCTCAGGTCATTGTCAAAGAAAAGCTGTACGACGAAGAATTCATTGCCAAGCGAACGGACGGTTTTTCTGACTACATCGAGAGTTTGGAGGATAAAACGCCCGAATGGGCCGAGTCCCTCTCCGGGGTCCCGGCAGAGCAAATTCGGCAGGCTGCCCGCACATATGCCAAGGCCAAGCGGGCGGCCATCTACTGGGGCATGGGCATCAGCCAGAGCGTCCACGGCACCGACAACTCCCTGACCCTGATCAACCTGGCCTTGATGTGCGGGCATGTCGGCAAGCCCGGCACCGGTCTCAATCCGCTGCGGGGGCAAAACAACGTTCAGGGCTGCTCCGATTCCGGCGGGATGCCTAACGTTTATACGGCCTACCAACTTGTCACCGACCCCCAGGTGCGCCACAAATTCGAGCAGGCCTGGCACACCCAATTGCCGGATATGCCCGGCTTGACGACCACCGAAATGGTAACCGGTATTCTCGATGGGCACGTGAAGGGTTGGTATGTGATGGGTGAAAATCCGTTGATGAGCGAGCCTGACATCAATCATGCCCGGCATGCCGTACAGCAGTTGGAGTTTTACGTCGCCCAAGATATTTTCTTCAACGATACCAGCCTCTACGCCGACGTCATTTTACCGGCGGCGGCCTTTGCCGAAAAAGACGGGACCTTTACCAATTCCGACCGGCGCATTCAGCGGGTGCGCCAAGCCCTCGACCCGCCCGGCGCGGCGAGGGCCGATTGGGAAATTGTGTCCGACGCAGCCAAACGTACAATTCACAAAATCTGCCAGGACGTCGACCGGTATCCGCAGAGTCCCTGCCGGGTAATGGACCAGGTTATTTGTCAAAATAGTGAGCAGATGTTGGCGGATTGGAGCTACAGCCATCCCGGCGAGATTTGGGAAGAGATGCGCCACCTCACTCCGGCCTGGGGTGGCATCACCTACGAGCGCATTGAGCGCGAAGGTGGTGGTGTTCACTGGCCCTGCCCCTCGGCAGACCATCCCGGCTCGCCCTATCTGTTTGAAGAAGATTTCCCCAGCGGCCGCGGAAAATTCTTCGCCGTAGAGTACACCGACGAGAGTGAACGCCCCGACGAAGAGTATCCGCTCACGCTCAGCACGGGCCGGCTGCTCTATCACTGGCACGGCGGAACGCTTACCAGGGCATCGTCGTTGGACAAGATCTGGCCTGAATGTACGGTCGAAATGCATCCCCACGATGCGGCTAAGCTCGGTTTGGAAATGGGCGCCTGGGTGGATGTTTCCAGTCGACGCGGTAAAATTACCGCTCGGCTGCTGGTAACGCAGCGCTCGCCGGAAGGCACCATTTTTATCCCCTTCCACTTCGCCGAAGCTGCGGCTAATGTGCTCACCCACAACCTCCTTGATGCGCGGGCCAAAATCCCCGATTTCAAAGTATGTGGGGTCAAAGTTGAACGAGCAGCCGAAATTCCCGCCGACC
>JBFGLD010001041.1:0-2955 GCA_041576335.1 Anaerolineae bacterium
TCTCTCCTTCGACAGCCCCGACGACACTCGCTTTCACTTCAATACTATTGATCTCATAGAGCGCGACACCCTCGGAGACAAACTTGAGGCTGGACCTTTTAGTGCAGCGGGTGTTTCCCTAAGGCGATCCATAACGGCTGGTAATATCCTGCTGCGTTTCTAGCTGCTCCGCTGTCCAGAGGGTGTGCAGGTAAGCAATCACCGCCTCTATCTCTTCATCAGAAAGCTGGTCACCCAAGGCCGGCATCTGTCTGCCCAAGCCAAGCTTGCCATTCTTGACCCAATCGTGGATTTGCTGGTCGGGGTGGTGCCAGGCGTGTTCGCTGTGGTCAAGGGCCGGAGCGGCCAGTTCATTGGCGTACCCTTCGGCATTCTGGCCGTGGCACGCCGCGCAAATCCGGGCAAAAACCTCGCGTCCCTGGGCCACCGGATCAGGTGTTGGCGTAGGAACGGGTGTTGCCTGCAGAGCACCGCAAGCCATCATTAACCATCCCCCCATCATCAGAAAAAATAGCGTCGGCAAGATTTTCATAATAACTCTTTTGTCGTAAAATTCCTACGTATTGTAATAGTTAGCCAACAAAGGTGTCAAAAAGAAGGACGGACTATAAAACAGAGGGGATTACAAAAGTAACAACAGTGTCAATAATAATTTACTCACATTACGCCCTGTTTCACGTGGTCTAATTCTCAGCAGCAGGTTGCACAACTGCCCGGTCTAAGAATCTATCCGGCGACTCCAAGAATTCATCCCGGCAGTCTTTGGCACAAAAGTAGAAGATTTGCCCATCATACTGCGCATGGGCCGGCGCAGTGTCTCTGTCGACCGACATACCGCAGACTGGATCAACAGCCATTTCAATCACATCCTTAAATTGACCATCCTCCAGCCACAGTATCCGGTCGGCCACATCTTTGATACGCTGGTCGTGGCTGACAATGATCACGCCCCGGCTTTCCTCTTTTGCAGTGCGGCGCAGCAGGCGCATGGTTTCGTGGCCGTGGTGGCTGTCCAGGTTGGCCGTTGGCTCGTCGGCCAGAATGAGGTCAGGCTCGTTGACCAGGGCGCGGGCAATAGCGACCCGCTGCTTTTCGCCACCGGACAGCTTTTCGGGCAAAAAGTTCAGGCGGTGTCCCAGTCCCAACTGCTCCAAGATCGGCCTGGCTTTCTGCCTGGCCCGTCGCCGGGAGAGACCGGCCAGTTGAGCCACCATGGCCACGTTGTCCAACACCGACAAGGCCGATAGCAGGTTGAAATCTTGAAAGATGAAGCCGATATGACGCAGCCGCACCTCCGGCAAGCGGCGTTCATCCATACTGCTAATCACGTCGCCATCAATTTGAATGCGTCCCTCCGAGGGTTTTAGCAAGCCCCCCAGCATCGAGAGCAGCGTAGTTTTGCCGCTGCCGGACGGCCCCATGATCAGCACCACCTCGCCGGGCGCAACGGTTAATGAGGCATCTTTTACCGCCACCACCCGGGTATCGCCACTGCCAAAGCGCCGGGTGACATTTTGAACGTTGATGATTGAGTCTGACATAATTTTATCCTACTTGAAATTTCGGGACACAGACCTAAGGCACAGATTAAAACAAATAAGAACTCTGTGAAATCTGTGTGCATCCGTGTCCTGCTTAGTTTCTAAACACCTGAGCCGGGTCCAGCCGAGCCATTTGCCAGGTGGGGATTGAAACAGCCACCACCCCAATCACCAGCGAAGCGGCCAATACTCGGGCAATGCTCTGGGCGGTCAAGGCCAGATTGAAGCCGGCAATAAATTGGGGCAACACCAGCCCCATCAACCCGACCAAGCCGATGGCCAGGGCAAACCCAATCAACAAGCTCAGGAAAGCCTGGGCTATAACAACGCTAAACAGGTGTCGATTTTTAGCCCCGATGGCTTTTAGGACTCCGTATTCCTGGCGCTTGCTCAAGGTACTGGTGTATAACGTCAGGGCGGTCACGGCCAGGCCGATCAACAGACCCGAAGCGTTCATCAGGTTAAGCACCTCAACGCTCATATCTTTGATGATTTGCTTCTCCTCCCGGGCAAAATCGGCCTGGGACAAAGCCAGTACATCATCGGGGTTACGAGCGGTGATGGCCTCGGCAATGCGGGTCGGATTGAAGCCCGGCTTCACTTTGAGCAAAGCATAGCTCACCGCTTCATCGCCCCTTAATTTTTGAAAATCCTCCAGTCGAATAAAGGTGACGCTGTTGATGATGCTGGTTAGACCCCGGGTCAAGCCAACAATGGTAAAGGTTTCACCAAAGATGTCGATGGTGTCGCCCAAGTGCAAATTCTGACTACGGGCCACGGCCTCGTCAATAATAACCTCATCCTCTTCTAAATGGGTTGTTCCAGCCAACAGCTTATGCGGCCCACCCAGCGGTTCATTTGGGTCGTAGCCAATTATGTACGATAGCACGTCAGCGCCTTCTGTTTCAATGACGGTGGTGGTGTACAGAATAGGGCTGGCGCTGGCCACGCCCTCGGCGTGAGAGGCCAGGCGCAAGTCACGCCAGGTGATGGCCGAAGCGGCCATATGCAAATTCTTCACCCCTTCTTGGGCCACAAAAATATCCGCATCAGATTGGATGATGTAGGCAGTCAGATCGTCTTCAGAGCCGGTTAGCAGGGCGTCCAGGGCCAGCATCAGCAACAAGGCTAGCGCTACGCCACCAACGCCCATCAAAAATTGGGTTTTACTTTGCACTAGATTACGCCAGGCTAAGTAGAACATTGTGTGTTGCCTTATTCTTTAATCTGTGTTCACACTTGCGCCGCCCGCAGTGCAGGTGTCTGTGAAATCTGTGTCCCATTATTTTCTAAAAACACGGGCCGGGTCAAGACTGCCTACATAGCGTGCCGGAAGCAGTGCGGCCAGCAATCCCATGATCAACCCCGTCAGTAAAATGGTCAGGGTCGAGTCGAACTGAATGATGACCAGGAA
>JBFGLD010001042.1:0-2952 GCA_041576335.1 Anaerolineae bacterium
AATTCGCAAGGCTAATTATATCGTAGAGCGGGCTCGTATTGGTCAGGCTACTGATTACGACCGGCTGCTGTTGGAAGTTACAACAGATGGCACTATTTCACCCCGAGATTCACTCAGCGAAGCGGCGAAAATTTTGGTGCAGCACTTTTCGCTTGTTTCTGGGGTGACCGAAATTGAAACACCGGTGCAAACTGATGAGGCCGAAGATGGCATCCCGAACAAAATTTACGAGCTGCCTATCGAAGATCTTGAATTGACCGTACGTGCTTATAACTGCCTTAAGCGAGCCGGTATTACGCAGGTCGGCGAAATTTTGGATAAACTAAAAAAAGGCCAGGATGAAATCTTGGCAATCCGTAATTTTGGTCAAAAATCCCTGGATGAACTGATGGAACGCTTGGAAGAAAAGGGATATCTGGACATTCTAACCGAGTCAGGAGATAGTTCTCCACTGGTAATTTCAGAGTATCCAGATTAATACACATTGGACCTGAGGAGTGTGGACAAGGATGCGACATAATATTGCAGGGCGTAGGCTTGGCCGTTCGACAAAACATCGGAAAGCTCTGTTTCGTAATTTGACCACGGAGCTATTTCGACATAAACGGATACGAACGACCGAGGCTAAAGCGAAAAGTATACAATCGACTGCTGAAAAGTTGATCACTTTAGCCCGGCGCGGTGATCTGCACGCCCGCCGCCAGGCTGCTCGTGAGCTGCACGACCCGGCGGTGCTGCAGAAGCTTTTTGATGAAATCGGGCCTCAAATGCAGGATAGAACCGGTGGCTATACCCGTATCTTTAAATTGGGACCGCGACGTGGTGATGGCGCCAATATGGCCCTGATTGAGCTCGTTTCTTAGGCAAGTCGTGAGGGTTCTAACCTGAGTCGTGTCTGCCCCGCTTGAACGTCGTTATTGCGCCATCGTTGAATATGATGGTACAGATTTTTTGGGCTTCCAATATCAAGCAATTGGGCGAACCATTCAGGGTGAGATTGAAACGTCTATAAGAAAAGTTGCCCAAACTGAAGTCCGCATCAGCGGCGCAGGCAGAACCGACGCCGGGGTGCACGCGACAGGCCAAGTAATTGCCTTTAACATTTCCTGGAAGCACTCGCTGCTAGATCTACAGCGCGCTCTGAATGCAATACTGCCTCCAGATATCGCCGTACTAGACCTGAAGATTGTTGATCAGGATTTTCACCCTCGATTTAGTGCCCGAAGCCGGTCCTATTGTTATAAAATAATTAACCAACTTTGGCCATCGGCGCTATGTCACCGGTATGCTTGTCACGTCAGGGATACACTAGATGTGGCGGCAATGGGGCAAGCAAGCCGGTCTTTGCTTGGCTCGCACGATTTCGCGTCATTTGGCAAACCAACGCAAGGCAGCAGTACAATTCGCAATGTGATGCAGGCTGAATGGGATGTGGATGGTTGCTTGTTAAAGTTTAGCATTACTGCGAATGCTTTTTTGTACCGAATGGTTAGAAAGATTGTAGGATCACTCATCCAAGTGGGTTTAGGGCAAATCGCGGCTGATGAAGTCCAACAAATTTTGGAGGCACAAGACCTGACGCGTTCTGCGCCAGCGGTGCCTGCCCACGGATTATACTTGGTGCAGGTAAGTTATGCTGATGATGGATGAGGCGGAGAAATGTCTCACGAAGGAGAAACACTACGGTGAAAACAATAAGTGCTAAAGAGCAAGATCTTCAACGAGATTGGTATGTTGTTGACGCACAGGGTCAAACCCTGGGACGTTTAGCCAGCAATATCGTCACCATCTTGCGTGGAAAACATAAGCCCATCTTTACACCCCACGTGGATTGCGGCGACTACGTCGTGGTAATTAATGCCGACAAAATTCACGTTACCGGTCAAAAAATGACCCAGAAAAATTATTATCGTCACTCTGGTTACCCTGGGGGATTAAGGCAAATCACCTTGCGCGATCAACTGCAGAAGTTTCCCACCCGCGTGTTAGAAACAGCGGTGCGAGGAATGCTCCCTAAAAATCGCTTGGGGCGGCGTATGTTCAAAAAGCTCAAGGTCTACGCGGGTCCTGATCATCCCCATACAGCTCAGCAGCCAAAATCTTTGGAACTATAGATTTGGATATTAGCGTTGGGGAATGGCTACAGACACTGCATAGTCCCTGGTGCCCCACTATTTGACGAACAGATTGATTTGGATATGCTCTGACGTAACTTAAACAATTACTATTGCAAGGAAGAGTACAAATATGGCAGACACTCAATATTACGAAGGACTTGGCCGACGAAAAGAAGCAACCGCACGCGTGCGCTTATACCCCAGCGGCGAGGGAATGGCTGTTGTTAATGAAAAGCCTTTGAAAGACTATTTTTCTCGCACAAATGATCAAATTCTTGTTAACCAGCCTTTCAAGGTTACCGGTATGGATGGTCGATTTGATATGTCTGTTAAGGTCTCCGGAGGGGGCGTTACCGGACAGGCTGGTGCTGTCAGGCTGGGGATTGCCCGTGCTTTGCTGAAAGTTGATCCCGAACTTCGCAAGAGCTTGCGTGAACACGGCATGTTAACCCGCGATCCGCGAGCCAAAGAGCGTAAAAAGCCTGGTCTTAAACGAGCCAGAAAGGCACCGCAGTACACTAAACGCTGATCTTTTGATCGAAAGCCTTGTTGTTCGCTACACAATTGATTCGATCGCTAACTAAAGTGCTGGGTGTTCTGGCCAAAAGATAGAGCCCATCATTAGAGATACCCTAGGTGCGGCGGGTATCTTTTTTTTACGCCAAATACAAAATAGCTATCACCGTAAGCCCAAATAAGGCGATGCTGATTTGAAGAGGACTATCGGACAGGAGAATTTCATCTGGGGCACCCCCATTGCCTTGAACGTGGATAACGTAAAGATACCGAAATATACCGAAAATAACAAAGGGGAGGGTCAACATCATTGAATGGT
>JBFGLD010001043.1:0-2950 GCA_041576335.1 Anaerolineae bacterium
CGCCGACGGTGGCCAGCACCCGGCGCATATCGACCGTATCGTCGAAGACGATGACCGTGCCCGCCCCAATAGTGCCGCCGACCTCTTTGAAGGTCTCGAAACTGATCGGCACGTCGAGATGCTCCGGCTTGAGGAAGGTGCCGGCGGCCCCGCCGGTCAGAATCCCCTGCAAGCTGCGCCCCTCGGCCAGCCCTCCGGCCAGATCTTCGATCAGATAGCGGAGCGGCACGCCAAAGGCCACTTCATACACCCCCGGCCGCCGGACCGAGCCGCTGACGGCAAACAGCTTGGTCCCCGCGGACTCCTGGGTGCCCAAGGCGTGGTACCAGACGCCGCCGTGGATGATGATGGAGGGCACCTTGGCCAGGGTCTCGACGTTGTTGATGACCGTCGGCCAGCCCCACAAGCCGGAGGTGGTGGGAAAGGGCGGACGCAAACGGGGAAAACCGCGCTTGCCTTCAATCGACTCCATCAGGGCCGTTTCTTCGCCGCAAATGTAGGCGCCGGCACCGCGGCGCACGGCAATGTGGCAGGTAAACCCGCTATTGTGGATATTTTCGCCGAGCCAGCCCGCCCGTTCCAGCTCCATGACGGCTTGGCTGAAAAGCTCGTAACCCGAGCGATGTTCGCCCCGTACGTAGATAAAGCCCTGCTCCGCACCCACGGCAAAACAGGCGATAATCAATCCCTCAATCACCCGGAACGGGTCGCCATCCATCAAGACCCGGTCCTTAAAGGCGCCAACCTCACTTTCGTCGGCATTACAGATGACGTAGCGCGGCCCCGGTGGGTTGGCTGCCGTATATTGCCATTTGACCCCGGTCGGGAAAGCAGCCCCACCGCGCCCGACCAGTTTACTGGCTTTGATGGCTTCAATCACCTGCTCTGCCGTCATTTCGCGAAGAACCTTGCTCCACGCCGCCAGCCCACCCTGGGCCCGATACTCATCCAGACTGCCGGGGTCGACGACGTTGACGTTGGCCGTAGCCACCTTCACCAGACCACCAATCTTGTTTCGCAGCTGTCGAGGCCGGGGTTCGTTGGTCAGCAGATCGCTGATACGCAGAGGAGTCAATTCAAAGTGACGGGTCTCGTTGACCAGGGCCGCGGGCGCGTAATCGCATAAGCCCAGACAACGTACGGGTTCGAGCGTGTATTCGCCATCTTTGGTTGTTTCACCCGGCTCAATCTGCAAATAGCGGCAGAGGGCTGCCTCTACCGCCGTCGAACCTTGGATGGCACAGGCGGCGTCCTCACAAATGCGAATGACCTTTTTGCCGATAGGTTCAGTATAAAACATCGTGTAAAACTCGGTGACGCCGTAAACATCGGCCAAAGGCATGCCGAGGGCCTGGGCAACACGCGACAACACCGGGCGCGGCAGCCAGCCACCGTAGATGGTTTGGGCTTCGTGCAAGATTTCAAGCAGCAGCGACTGCTTGGGAACATCGCGGCCCCAAATGGCCGGTGATTCGGCCAGTAGCTTTTCCAGGGCGACTTCCCGCGGAGAAACAGCCCCAAATGCCTGCCACAAATCTTCCACCCACTCGCTTAGCGAGGTACCATCTCCGCTGACCTCCGCCGAAACAGACAGATTGTATTTTCTATTCCAATCAAGCGAGGCGAGCGCTTGACCGGAAAAAATCTTTTTATCCTTCAAGCGTTCGGCTTGGAACAGGTGATAATCGGTCAGGAGTTTAAGGCGCGGGGTCAAATCCGCTGCATCCAGCCCGGGGATGGCTTTCCCTTCACGAAGGCCGATGTCAACCCATTCGTCCGAGCGAAGTATGCCATCCCGGGCGTGTCTGACAAAGCAGCGCAGCCAAAACAGGCCGGCCGGACTGATTCGTTTTGCTCGCAGATCTGCTGCAAATTGTTCCAGGGGATTGCTCATCTTCAGTGCCTCGTCGCAAAATTTCTCATCTTTGAAAATCTGAGGTTAAGATCGTAATGTAAGTTGGGGTTTTGGTCAAATGATTATTTGAGGTAGGTCTGTCCCAATTTCCTAAAATCTGGACTCAGCCGTTAACGCCTATTTCAACTTCTTTGGCAGTTGGTCCTCGACATATTTTTTGCCGGCCGCCGTCAAAGTTAGCCTGCCATTTTTGGCCACTCGAATCCAACCCCGCTGGTTCATGCTGTTCTCGATGTTCAGCGGCGCGCGAATCCGGGCCACCCGATAACAGGTGTAAATGTGGTCGACCATGATCGATTTCAGCTTCCTCAAATTTCTCAAATAGTAAAGGAAAACGACATTGCGTTCTTCATTGGTGAGGGGGAATTTAGCATCCATGAATTCTACCAGCGAGGGGCGGTCACGGGTGGCCTTCAGATCGAGATTTTCCAGATACGTATAGGTCTGGGCGGGTGACGGGGCTTTCTTTGGGGCCGGTTCGGCCGGGACCGTCAGCGGGGCCGCTGCTTCTGCCACGGCTTGCTCGGCAGGCTTGGTGCGGGGTGGAGCATTACCGGCTTTGGCCGGTGATTTTCTCGTCCGTCGCTTTGGCTTTTTATCCTCATCTATTTCAATGCCGGCAAAGTGGGTCTTAAAATCCGCGTAGATACTCTTGACGAAAGACTCGCTGCCCTCCACTTCCAGCAGACCCTGAGTCAGATCAATTTTGAGCTTGGTTGTCATCATGGCCCCCCTGCCTGTTGGGTCTTGTAGGGGGTGCGTCCCAAAAAATTGGGGAAGCATGGTGGGGCACGGCGGGTATCCCCCCGAGTCCTCCCTGGTTTGTCCCAGCTTCCCAAAATCCGGGACGCACCCTCTTGTAGGCTTTATAAAATTATAACACATGCTGATAGATCGTCACAAGGTTTTGTGATGACAAAGCCGGGTAATTGGTGCTTGACGGATGATCGAACCCGTGATAGACTCTGGCAACCTTGCCTCATAAAGAATATTGTGTTTACCATCGGGCTTGATTATACGGCAGCGATCCACCAG
>JBFGLD010001044.1:0-2946 GCA_041576335.1 Anaerolineae bacterium
ATATCAATACCTTGATCGCACTGGGCTAACCCATAGCTAAGGTCGGCATGGATATTTGCTGCCTGTTTGGGTGGTGAGAGGCGATTGGTTTGTTGAATTAGCCCCCTGGCTTTTGGTCCAAACTTTTCGAACTCGGCCCGAAATTCATCGATTGTTATCGAGTTGTCACGGTAAGCCAGCACAGCTTTTTGAAAAGGTCCAGCAGCCTTTGAAATTTGGCCGGCCAAACTTTCCACCGATGAGGCATAGCGCAGCAGCTCTGAGAGGTCGCCATCTCTCTTCACGGGTCCTGCGGTCGGGGTTGGGGTGGGTTGGTTCGAGTCTTTCGTCTTGGGCGTGTTTCCATCAGAGTCTTCGCCGCCTTCAGTTTGACTCTCCTCTTGGCTGATACTCGGGGTTTCGTTGATCCCATCCGGAAAAATGAAAGCAGGGATATCTAATTCCGAATCGGCCGGTGTAGTGAGGTTAGATTGGGACACACCCGCGATGCGTTTGCAGTCAAACGCCCCATCGTCGAGCATAATGCACACGAAAACGAGTTCATCCTCGGGCAATTCGGGAATCCCGGTTCGTTGAGTAAAGGGAGTACCGGCTAATTCAAAACTCTGCTCCAGGCTGCCGCCCTGCCAATGCATTTTAACCAAACCGATCTTCTCGACAAACCAATAAACATTCGAAAAATTGATCTTCTCTTTAGCAGGGATAATTTGCCCTGCCAGATCAAATGAGATCTGTAAATCAAAGTCGAGGACCTGCTCTACACGCAAGGCTTTTTGAGGCCCAAGCGGTGTATCTACGGTTTCAAAACCGGTTGAGGTGTTCGCTGCTTGCACCTGCCCCTTAGTAATCCGCCCAACGACCGCTCTATTACCCTGGCGACCCGGTATCGTGCCGGTGACTTTGAAGGCTTGAGTCCAACTATTTCCACTGCCGGCCATTGTATCCGGATCGGTTAAAAACGTGCCTTGTGGCTGACTAAATTTGAGATCGCCAATTTCTGTAATTCGCCGCATATCACCCAGAAAGCTGAGACCCATGCCATCATCTAAACAGTCCACGGTGAACGTAATATCCCGGCCTTCGTATTGAGTGCTTAGGTAAATACGGCCGTCAATTATGGTGTCCACGCGCTGCGTATTCGAGCTCTTCGGACTGTTATAGGTCCAGGTTGTACCGGGCTGCAGCGGCATATAGGTGTGAGTACAAGCGGTTGCCTCACCAGCTGTCGATCTCACCTCCGCCGAGACCGGGACCGAGGAGACCGGGGCTGACCCCTCGACCGAGCCGGTCCCTGCTGCAGCAGCATCTGCTGCGACGTAACCCTCACCGGACTCGGACTGAACCTCGCTAGACGCCGCAGCAGACACATTGGCTGATTCAAGCAGCGGCGGTGGCTCGTCTTGCCAGGTCAAACGGTTCTTTATCTGAGTTATGTGCTGCCGAGTTTGGGTTAAATAGCCGATGAGTGGTGTACGAGCAATTTCAATTTCAACAGGAATAGTTGTATTTAACTGGACGGCTGTATCTACGCTGATCGTTTCATCTAAAGTGACCGGAATAACCGTTTTGATCGGAAAATCAGTATTGATCGGCAAATCGAGGTCGACGCCGCCGAACGGCACCGTTAACACCTGATCGATCGGAATGACCGTGTCGAGGGGAATGTCCAAGGTCCGACTGAACGGAACATCTGCTTTTATCGGCACCGGTTGGTTGATCTCAACATCATAAACTACCACTTCGCCGGCTAATTTATCCAGTGTGGCTTCGACTCGGGTCAGGGCCTCTATGGCCATGAGGCGGGCCAAATTAAGCCCGTAAAGTAGAACAATATTTAAAAGGAGTAAGATCAGCACCGCGGCCCACAGGTAGGGGATTGACCGCTGCGCTGATCGCCGGCTGGTCCGTCTCGAATGACGATTAGGGTTAGCGTAGTCCGGCGGGGGAGATGGTGGTCTTGACCGGGTTTCATTTTGATCTGGCATGGTTTCGTTGCTCCTCAATTGTTTCTTGATAAATTTCTACCAGGCGACTCGCCTGATCGGTCCAGTTGTGATGCATTTCTACATAGCGACGACCCGCAGCTGACAGACTGTCCCGCAGCTGGGGCGAGTCAAGCAGCCTCAAAACTTGCTCGGCAAACTCAGCCGGCGTATCCGCCGCTACAAGGTCTCGACCGACCTCGGTTAACAAGGCCTTACAGCCTTGCGGAGTCGTAACTACAGGTAAGCCGCAGGCCATTGCTTCCAATATTTTATTTTGAATTCCCACGCTGTAACGAAGCGGGCTAACAGAGATTGTCGCCTGATGTAGGTAGGGACGAAGGTCAGGCACGAACCCTGTCACAGTGATACGATTATCGGCAGCCAGCGCGCGAATGGAGCTATCCGGGTCTTTACCTACGATCCACAGCTGCACGTTCGGGCGTTTTCGCCAGATAAGCGGCAAAATCATGTGGTGTAAATGTAAGGCCGTGGCTACATTGGCGTGGTAACTCATCTTACCGCTAAATAGCAGGACATTAGAGTCCCGAAGCTGATCATTTGGCGAGAAATAGTCAAGATCAACCCCGTTTGCCAATATTTTTAACTTTCCAACGTCTGCTTCAGGCCCGGCGAGTTGGCGAAATGCGTCGGCGTCTTCGGGAGAGGTAACCAAAACGCGCGCAAAACGGTGCAGCACTTGTCCTTCGAAGGAGCGGGTCCGCTTCAAATCTACCCTGGCCTTGAGCCGGGTCGCCCAGCGCGGGCTTGTTTGGAGGGTACGCTCAAACAGCAAACTAATACTATCAACCGCATCGTAAATCAGCGGTATGCCGCGCACGGCTGGGGCAAAACAGGCAGCTCGGAGATGCTCAATATGGGCAATATCATATTCGTTCTCAGCGATGGTCTGACCAATCAGCCGCTCCATTGCCGGTAGTCGGCTATAAACGAGCTGCAGCGG
>JBFGLD010001045.1:0-2945 GCA_041576335.1 Anaerolineae bacterium
GAGGCCAGATTTTGCGTTTTTATACGTACTAGGTGTAATTTTATCCTCTAAAATAAAAAGGGCTTATAAGCCCTCTCAGCGTGTATAACAGAACTTGGTAATCTAATTATTACCAAGAATTACTAGGGTTTACCCAAATAATTTTTGGTTTACCGGAAGTTACCAACTTAAATAGTGAGCTTGCGTGGTTTCTTTTCTAGCGGCAATTCTAGCTCTCCTGCTTCCAGCGCATCCAGTGCATTTATGAGAAGAAACTTGACCAGTGATGATTTTTCAACGTTGTTATTTGTTGCAACTTCATTTATCCGAGCTATTATGTCATCGCCTATTCGATAGGTCATCGGTCGGTCGCGGTTGTCCGTTTCGGCTTTTTTCTTTTTTTGCTTAGAAGTGGTCTTGGTTTTGGGCTCATCGGGGGGGATTTCCGGCTTGATACGCCGATCGGTATTAAAAATATCAGCGACAGCGGGATCAACAATCTGTCGTCGTTCAGGTTTATCTACCATTCTCAATTACCTCCATAAGTCTATCGAGAGCCATCGTGTATCCCCCCAACCTTCGTGTCTTAGCCTGGTAACCAATAACCGCAGCAGTATTGGGGCTATATTCCCACAACGTCTGGCCATAGGCTGAAGCCTCTCGGGCCTTGGTATCCTGAGAAATTGGCGGCCAGATGTTTTTGGGGAAAGATTCGACTAGATCGCGCAAGTTTGTCATCGTTTCTTTAGTCGTGCGATCAAAGAAAGTCGGCAAAATGGCATAGCCCCGGAGTGAAAAAACCTGCTGAGTCACTTCGGCTATGCTGCGCAGGATTTCATTGACACCATCAATGGCCATTGCATCAAGCTTGGTGGGGATAATGACCCAGTTTGAGGCAACCAAGGCGGCGACGTGCAGCACGTCCAGGCTGGGAGCTAGGTCTAGGATGACAACATCATAAGCGACATCTTGAAATATATGGCGTAGAATGCCCTCTCTAAAATCCAGAGTGGTTACATATCGTTTAGCCGCTTCGGTATTTTTGTCTCCCAATACTGCATCCAAATTTTTACGAGCCGGAGTGGTTACTTCGGCTAAATGCTCACTATTGACTAGTAAACGATATAAATCAGGCTTTTTCTCTAGTCCTAAGCTAAAAGCTACGTGTCCCTGCGGATCGAGATCTACGAGTAGAACGGAATACCCCTGCATTGCAAGACCGTGACCTAACATGACAGCGCTGGTGGTCTTACCCACCCCCCCTTTTTGATTGGCTACGCTTATGATAGTTGTCACTAGCTACATATCACTTTGAACATTAAGAAGAAAAAGAAGGTTGAACAGAGTGTCTGCTATAATTTTTGTTGGCGAACAAAAATAAAAATAGGAGACACAAATGAACAACCTTCAGTATTATTATAGAGTGCAAGAGCAACTGCGGCAATGGTTGCCCCAAGAACGAGTGACGCGGATCAGAAATATGGCCCTGTTGATTATGGGCTTGCATCTGAGTGGCGCGATCCATCTGGGTCTGATCGTCAGAAAATGGCCGGTCAAAGGCAAAGATCCCAGTTTGGTCAATCGTTTGCATCGGTTTCTGGCCAATTCGAGGGTGAAGGTGCGGAAGTGGTATGAACCGGTGCTGGTTGAGGTGCGGGGCTCGTTGAATAGGTCGCAAATCCGGTTGGTGATAGATTGCACCAAAGTGGGTTTCAATTATCGGTTGATGACCATTGGCTTGGCCTACAAAAAACGAACCTTGCCCTTGGTCTGGAGCGTCCATCGGGGCGCTAAAGGCCACACAACGGTGAGGGACCAACTGAAATTGTTCAAATATGTGGCTCAATTTCTGCCCAAAGATCGTGAAATATGGGTGTTGGGTGACAGTGGCTTCCAATCGGTGCCGTTGTTGAACTGGTTGCGCCGTCAAGGCTGGCATTTTGTTATCCGCCAACAAGGTAAAAACAAAGTGTGTTGGGCCCGCCAAGGCTGGATCAAAATCAATCAGTTGGCTTTGCAGCCCGGCCAAACTCGTTATATCGGCTGGGTCCGTTTGACCCAAAAACACAATGCCGGCTGGTTCTGGCTCATTCTGCATTGGCAACAAGATGAAGATGAACCTTGGTTTTTGGTGGCGGATCGGGCCGGTCAGCAAAATCTGCTCCGGCTCTATCGCACTCGCATGTGGATCGAGCAAATGTATGGCGACCTCAAAGGTCACGGTTTTGATTTGGAAGCGACTCATTTGGACCATCCTGACCGCATTTCTCGTCTCGTCCTGGCCGTCTGTATTGCTTTTGTTGGGTTCATTACTTTAGGGGCTTGGCTCGTTAAACGTGGTTTTCACCATTTTATCGATCACAAGTCCCGTCGTGATAAAAGTTATTTTCGTCTGGGTTGGGATTGGCTTGAGCGTTGTCTTCGTCTAGCTCAACCTCTTCCTTTCCAGTTCAACCTTTATTTTTGAAAGTGATATGTGACTAGAGGTCGAGTTTGAAAACATCGGTACCGGCAGCGAATACTATCAAAAACTACAAACAGTATCGGCAGCGGGCCAAACGCCTGATGTGTTTTATCCCAATACGCCCACCGCTTATGCTTATGCGACCAAGGGTCTCCTGCTTGGCTTGAATGATTACATTGCGGCGGACAATGTTGATCTTTCTGCCTATACCCAATCCGTGTTGGAGCTGTATCAGGTAGATGGCCAAACCTATTGCCTGCCGATTGACTCGGCCAATCTGATTATTTTCTATAACAAAGACATGTTCGATGCCGCTGGCGTCCCCTACCCCGAAGCAGGTTGGACCTGGGATGATTTCCTGGCAACGGCTCAAGCCTTGACGGTAGATGTTGAAGGTGACGGCCGGATCGATCAGTTTAGGGTAGACCAGTTTGTTGCCTACTGGCCTTTAATGGTCTGGACAATGTCTGGTCATGCTCTATTTGACGATATCCGCCACCCC
>JBFGLD010001046.1:0-2944 GCA_041576335.1 Anaerolineae bacterium
CAGCTGAGCTACAGCCCCAAGTATGGAAGTTGGTTAGGCGATATATGAGGGTAAATTACTCGTCACTGATTACGCCTGTGGTGGAGCTGAGGGGATTCGAACCCCTGACCTCGACAGTGCGATTGTCGCGCTCTCCCAGCTGAGCTACAGCCCCGCACCAGCAGGTAAATAGTATACTTGAATGGAGAGATTTGTCAAACGTTTAGATCGGAGTGGGTGCGTCCCAAAGTTTGAGAAAGCACGGGGGGAGCGGGGGTATCCCCCCGGAACCCCCGGTTTGTCCCAGCTTCCTAAAAACTGGGACCCACCCGATCGGGGTTAGCTTTGAAAGGGAGGCTTAGGAAGATTCTCGCTCCATGGTTCGCCGTGCGCTCAGCCCACAATTTGCCGCCACTACGGGCGACAATATAACGACTGATCAAAAAGTTCATGTTTGTTAGCTGTGGTTCTTCCGCCTGAGTATCCGTCACCTGCTCACAGCGGTGCATGCTGCTACTGTGGGTTAGGGGGCCTAACCCCGGGCCGTTATCGCTGACCTCAACCTGCAAGGCATCTTCTATTATCCGTAAACGAACCCCCACCCACCCGGCTGTGATATCACAAAACTGGACAGCATTTGAAAACAAGTTGTCCATCACCTGCGTGATCCGGCGTCGGTCAGCGATAATGGGGGGTACCTGATCAGGCAGGCGCAGCTGAAGCTCAACCTGCTGCTGCATCAACAACGGTCTCAAATTATTAAGAGACTCTTCGATAACCTCTTTCAGGTTAATTTCGGCAGGGTTCCACAGATCGTTACCGGCCTCGATGTCTGCCAGATCCAAGATTTGGCTGACGACGCCAGAAAGCTTCTCACTTTCTGCCAGAATAATGTCCAAAAATTGGCCGCGCTGAGCAGGATCCAGGTCCGGATTACTGTGCAAAATTTCCGAGAACGTTTGTATCGACGTCAAGGGAGTGCGCAGCTCGTGAGTAAGCGTTGAAAATAGTTCACCCTTCAGATGATTAATCCGGCAATCGGCTTCGTCAGCTTCCGGAAACGTGTTTGTTTCGGTGTCGTGTGGGGCAAAGGATATGTCCAGCGCATTGACCGCTTTCTCCAGCCATGCCAGCCCTGCACGCTGTGTCAAATACACGTAGTTTGAGGTTATTTCTAGGGCTTGCATCATTTTTCAACCTCGTCGTATTACATTCAACTTTGAATGACTATGACTATTTTATCAAAGAACTGCAGCGGTAAATATGAGGATGACTTTAAATCCGAATATAGACTCCGTTTGGAAAACCGGAAAACCTCACCTCATAGGTGCTTTTCGTAATTAACCTGCCGTGGCTCGCAAGGGGGCCGAGCCGTTTGCCACAACGGAGAGGGCCCGGGTACCGTAGCGAATAGTCTTGCGTCCACCCGCAGACAAAGCACGGGTGTGGGCCAGTTGACCGGCTTCGAGAAGAGCGGCATGGGCTAACTTCGTCTCGCCCAGATCGAGCAACTGCGTGGCCATGATCTTGAGACGGTGGGTGGCGGTATCGATTTGGCCGGCCTGCAAATCGGTAACGACTTTCTCTTGCATCTTAAAGATTGCAAGTTTACCCAAGGCAGCGGCAATAGTCTTAGGAACTTCCGTATTCAGCGCCGGCGCCTCGCTAACGTTGGCCATAAGTTCTATCCATTCCCAGGGGCGATGTTTATTCCGGCCTGGCATATCCCCTTCTACCGTAATGCGCATGAGCCGGCATTCACCGGCCGGCAGGCCCTTAACCCGAAATTCCAGCAGAACCATTTGTTCTTGATTTGCACTCAGCGCGCCCAGCTTAATGCTATCGCCCACGGTGTGCAATCGGGAGATGTGAGGCGCGATCTGAAATACTTCATGCAGCGAAATATTGCTATTCAGGTTTAGCTTCATCGTCAAGCCGCGGGCCACAATTGTCTCCAAATTGTGCATCGTTTCACTAAAAACATGCTTCACCTTGTCAGGCGAGTCGATATAAATGGAGGTTCCGCCGGAGAGGGTCGCCATTTGGTCAAGCAATTCCTCATTCCAATCAGAACCAATGCCGATTGCACTGAAGTGGATCCGGTTGGCGCCGGCCCATTTGGCTTGCTCCAGACACCCTTCCTCATCGCCGTACGTCTGTCCATCCGTTAACAATATAAGATGATCAACCGAATTCTGATCCTGACGGCGCTGGATTTCTTTGAGGCCCGCCTGAATTCCCTGCAAAATCTCGGTGCCGCCGCTGGGTTGGATGGTACTGACAATTGATTTAGCCAGCGCAGAGTCAATATTCGATTGGCTTTCAATCATAACTTCTGCCCGATCGCTAAAAACGACCAAGCCAAGCGTATCGTCACTCCGCAACTGATCGATGATGTGCCGAATTGCCTCTTTGATTTGATACAAGCGCATCCCTTGCATCGAGGTGCTGCGGTCAATTACCAAGCAGACGTTAAGGGGTAAGCGCAGCGTGGGCAAATCCGCCCGGGGCATAATGTCGACACAAACATAATAGGCTTGTTCCTGACGCATCGCCCGCAGCGTTTTGTGACTCCCAACAGCTTGCAGGTGCAGAGCCGACGACCGATCTAAACCTTGATGTTGGCGCCACCGGTCATATTTTCGGCGCGCGGCCGGATCGATAAGCGTTTCATAAGCCTCTTGTATCGTCCGAAACATGTCCGGAGTTTCAGCCGTCTCGTTGTTATCAGGATGAAAGCGACGAGCATATTTGCGATAAGCGCGGCGAATTTCGTCGAAAGTCGCGCTCGTAGAGATATTCAGGACAGCGTAATAATCTTTCTCGATTTCCAATGACTAACCTTTATTGATTTATCAAGGTAGATTAAAGCCAGAAACATTTTTGGTATTGTTAAGGTACGATGGTCGAGCTTAGTATCACTGATAAATGCTCTCTCATTATCGTAACTGATATTTGTGTTTAA
>JBFGLD010001047.1:0-2943 GCA_041576335.1 Anaerolineae bacterium
CCTTCCCCGGTTACAATAATAACCCCAACGCGCGGATTTTCTCGCGCTAAATCCATGGCCTCAATCATCTCCTGAACGGTTAAAGGGGTAAAGGCATTGTGTACCTGGGGCCGGTTGATGCTAATTTTAGCGATGCCGTCATAATATTGAAATAAAATTTCTTCGTATTCCTTAAGCGTTTCCCACGGAACGGTATTTTTCACTGATTTTTCTCCTTTTGAAAATTCGGCTTATGCTTCCAAATTGGCCAATGTGGCTTTGAATTTTTGAAAGACTTGCGTATTGATCGTGCTGTCAGTTTCTATTTCCAGAATTGCTGCCCTGGGCCCAGGCGAAAAAAACTTAGGCAGCTGCTGCGCTAAGTCGGCAGCACTGTTGCAGTAAAAGTAGGCACAATTGTGGTCGGCTGCTGTATGCCGGGCCGTCAGCGGCTGAGGCGTGAAAAAGTATGTTTCCAACTCGTCCGGGGTTAGGTTATTGGGCCCATCAATTAATTTGAAGATGCCTCCGCCGCGATTATTAAGAATGACAATTCTCAAATTGGCCGGAACGTGATTATGCCACAAAGCATTTCGATCGTAAAAGAAAGCCAGGTCGCCGGTGATCAGCGTCGTTATCCGGTTAGTGCTCATCGCTGCCCCCACGGCGGTACTAAGAGTCCCGTCGATGCCGCTCGTTCCGCGATTAGCATTCACCCGAATCGTCGTTCCCTTGTCTCCCCCTAAGCCGAAAAAGCTGGCGTAGCGTATCGGCATGCTGTTGCCCAATTGCAGATGGCTATGGGCGGGCAGAGATTCCATGACCGCAGCTACGGCAGAAAACTCGCCGAAGGGCAGGTTACCCAGAAATATGGACATGGCTTGTCGGGCTTGTGTTTCTAGACCACGCCATATGACTTGATAGGTGTCGGGCGAATGTGCCTTATTTTGACTGAACTGCGGCTCCTGCTGCTGAACGAGTGCGTCAAAAAAGTAAGACGGATTAACCGTGATAACCTGGGTTAACGCTTGAAACGTGTCAATTGGCTGGCCGTCAGGCTGAATCTGCCAATGCGCCTCAGGCCGGTATTTCCGCAAAAACAGTTTCAGGTATTTGGAAACCACGGGGCCGCCATACGAAATGACCAGGTCGGGGCGCAATTTTTCCAGGGTCGCTATTGATTTTGAGCCAAGGATCATATCGGCATGAACCAGTTGGGTGCCGGTCTGGTGAATGTTAGCCGTAATATCGCCGATAACCGCAACTGCCGGGTCCTGCTGCAGCTCGAATAAATTGGCGGCTAACGAAGGTTTGGGCGGGTGCAGGCCGGCAATAACCAGCTTTTTGGGCGCTGCCCGCCAATGGGCGAGCAAGTGAGCCCAGGTCTCTTGGGTTAACCTTGGTTGGCCGGTTGCAAGTTGGATGGCCTTGTAATTGAGCGAGGCCGCGGTGGAGCGAGCGGACGTCGGGTAGAACGGTTCGCGAAGCGGAACGTTGACGTGTACCGGTCCCGCCAGTGGCCACAGGGCAAGATTTACAGCCTCGGAGATGAGCCGCTCGGCGTGCCAGCGGGCATCGGCGTGGCTGGTATCGACAGGTAGCTCAAAGCTGGCCCGGCAATGAGGACCGAAGATATGCTGCTGATGAATAGTCTGCCCATCTTGCTGGTCAATCCACTCAGGGGGACGGTCCGCCGTGAAGACAAGGAGGGGAATCTGCTGGTAAAAGGCCTCGGCGACGGCCGGACCGTAATTAAGGACCGCCGTACCCGACGTACATATCAGGCCTACGGGCTGTCGCGTTTGTTGGGCTATACCTAAGGCAATAAAGGCAGCGGCACGCTCATCCATGACGACGCGGCAGCGTACGTCGGGGTGACGGGCAAACGATATCGTCAAGGGTGCCGACCGGGAACCGGGCGAGATGATAACATCTCGTACACCTTTTTTGGCACAAATATCGGCAACTTTGGCGAGCGTTTCAAGCTTCGTAGGTAACATTTCTTGGGTCATCGTAAGTCATTTAGACCTTGTTTCAACACAGCGGGCAAGCCGCAGCTAACCACCGACATTTCGGAGCATTACGGTTTTGACCCGCCTTATTTCCAGTTAACGAAAATGCTCGTGGTGCCGTCTGCACTCCCCACGGTCGCGGGGAGGCTGTCTGTGCGCCGACCTGCCGCCGCGAATACTCGTTGCTGAAAGAAAGATCGACAAGATCCTGGTTTGCCGGCTGCTTAGAGCACATTGAGCAACGTTTTTGATTTTAAGACGGTTTCATCCCATTCCGCTTTAGGTACCGAGTCTTTGGTAATTCCGCCGCCCACGTACAGGATGGCGCTGTTACGTTTGAGCTGCATACAGCGGAGGTTCACAAAAAGGTGCGACTCCTGGTTGAGGTGAACTGGGCCTAAAAAACCGCTGTAGAAAGCGCGGTCATAATTCTCCTTTTCCAAAATAAATGATAGAGCCTGCTGCTGCGGCATGCCGCACACCGCCGACGTCGGGTGCAATTTGTGCAAAACTTGGTTGGCCAGGTTTGAGAGTTGGGGCTCGCGAAGTTGGATCCTAAATTTGGTTTGCAGGTGCACCACATTACCGGCCGAGACGGTGCAGGGACCCTCTTCGTAGACGGGATCAATATTTTGCTGCCCGAAAAACTGGCGAACATAGTCACTAACGAGGGCTTGCTCTTCGATCTCTTTCGCCTCCCAACTAATTTGAGATAAGGGAACACCGGCCGGAAGGGCTCGGGTTCCGGCCAGGGCTACAGTCTGAAACTCGTTGGACGTAATGCTCAGTAAAATTTCCGGACTGGCTCCGATCCAGGTGCCCACCGCGGGAATAGAGACCAACGATACGAACGCATGAGGATAGCATTTGCATAAAGTTTCAAACGTGGACACGGGGCTAAACTCCGGGGGAAGCGGGGTCTCAATAGCCCGTGAAGTAACGATCTTTTTTA
>JBFGLD010001048.1:0-2941 GCA_041576335.1 Anaerolineae bacterium
CAAAGAACTGCATAAAATTCATCCTGACGTTGACTACGCCCCGAACTTCCATTTTATTGGCATTGCCGTACAGCGGCGCGGCCCCGGTCGGGTCGCAGCCGCCGGCTTCCGATTGGTAAGTGAGGGTATCAATCAAAAAGGTAGCCCGAGGTTCATCAGGGGTCACAAACTCGGCCACAACCGCGCCGGTAACCGCAACCGTCGGCGTAATCGGCACCGGCGGGGCAACCCCGGCATAGACGGCTTCGCTGACATTGCCTTGCAGGAAACTACCCGGGTTACCCGGATCGGCAACCTGCAGCGTATCCACGCAGCCTCTGACCAGGATGCGCGTATCCACGCCCGGCTGATAACCGTTGAGTTCGATAAACTCAATGGCTCGCCACATGGCGTCCTCTTCGAAAGGTAATTCAACGACCCCGGCCAAAGTGGCGGCGTCGGCGGTCCGCTGCACCCGCACCTGCTCGATATACACTAAGCCCAAATCAAGCGCCAGGCCCAACATGGCAATGAGCCCCAAAAAGGCAAATGTAAATATGATCAGACTCTGTCCTTTTTGTTCTTGCAGCGCGCGCAGATGAGCTTTATTAAATCTATGTAGGCATTGCTTAAGCATTCTTACCTCCGTTACCGCCGGCTGAAAAATCCGCCGGTAAACCCTTAATCAAACTGGCTAAAAAGCACATAAGATCTTATCACATGAATGTTACAAAACATATTAAGTAAATTTATATTTAACTAATTAGCTTTCCGGGCTGGTGGTAACGACCGCACCCTCGTTAGCATCGACGGCGATGATGTGAATATCTTCCGTCCGATTATCGAGGCCGACGACCATCCAAACCGGGTCTGGGCTGCTGCTTAGTGTTCGAAGCTGGACGACTAACTCCAACCCCGGATTCGTGCGTAACAGTCGACTGCCGCCGTAATCCAACCAAATGGCCAGGGCCGAGGGGCTATCAATGCTCCACGCGGCCAAATCGATGGTGCGGGGCGGCAGCGTAACTCTAACCCCATGTTCAATCGTCCGCACCGCGCCGCCCGGTTCCACAACGGCGAAGAACAAACGCTCTTTTTCAGTTGAGTAAAAGCGATAAGTCCAGGCCGTAGGCGAACCAATTTGATCCATATTGATAATTTGGGGCCAATCAGCATTGGCCGACACCAGTTTGGCATCGTCAGACCAGGCCTGGGCGGCTGCCTCGGCCAAGGGATATTGGGTTAGGCCGGTAATCTGAACATAGGTGACGGTATGCGTCGGTTTTGGTCCCGGCGTCGGCGTTGCGCTTGACGACACGGCCTCCGGGTCACCCAGAGCGGATTGGCTGCGCAAGATGATCATGGCTACGACGATCAGGCTAAAGCAGGCCAGCGATATGGCACCGGTTAAGAGAATGATATCCCGGCGCCGGATTCGCTGCAGCAAGAACCCTCTTCTGCGATAACCCCGTGTAATACTTTTGGCCACACCGCTTTGGGCACGGCGAGTCTGTTTACCCAATAATTAACCTGTTTTTAGCAATTTTTGATTTGAACCGAGCTAAAACAACACCTTTTTTTAGCCTCTGCCAGTGACTGTCACCGGCTTCTGCTTTCAAGGCAAGGCAATAAGCCTACTGTCTTCGAATGACCGGCAGGTACAGGTTGGGCGGCCCTTCGGGTGTCGGCTCCTCTTCCCCGCCATCGTTGGTTATTACGGTGTACGGTCCGCGATAGTAAACCCCGTACTCCAAAGCCTCACCCCCGTCACAGCCCGTCGTCTGACTGTCTTTCATAAATACGAAGTGTCTAATTCCGCCCGGACCGACGGCCAGGTCCGGATCAATGGAATATTGATCTGAATTATCGGCCAACGTATCTGTTAGCCAAGAAGGTGAATTATAGGCAAAATATATTTCGCTCGATTTATTATCGCCTTCGCCGCAGCCTTCATTCCGGCGCTGCTGCCAAACCAGGGCAAAGGTGGTGCTGCTAATCGTCAGACTGGGACGAAGCCCCTCTTCCTGCACCGGCACCACCGATCCGTTTTGCTGCGACTTGGAGAGCTTATTTGCTTCCGGCGATGACTGGGCCGAACTGTTGCTGGTAATGTGGCTCACCGGCGCAGCCCAATTTTGGCCGTTATCGGAGGAACTGATCCGCATCAGCCCAAAATCATCATTACTACCGCTAAAACTACCGCTGTGGGCCTCCCAGGCCATATGAACATTGTTGCCCGAAGCGGCAAGCGTGACGTTGTCAAAATCGTCATAGCCGGATGTGACCGCGATGTTTATCGGCGACAGAGTATCGTTGCCGATACTCTTGGCCCCGGTCCAATTGTGCACGATCGCATCATTAGGGTCACGCCGGTATTCAATAGCTTTGCCAAAATTATTATCGGTCCGCTTACGCACAAAAGCCAGATGAAGCACGCCGTTGGAGTAAGCCAGCAGCGGCGTCCTGTAAGTTCTGCCGCTCGGCGGCGCGATGCTGCTAAACGGGGTCCAGTTCTGACCGTTATTTGTCGAACGAGCGCTTTTGATGCTGCCATTGTCTTCCCAAACAACGTGCACGTTACCGGAAACATCCACCGCCACGTCGGGATCGTCAAGCGATACGCTGCCGCCGGTGGTGGCCACGTCACTAAACGTACAGGTGGGGAGGGTTGCGGCGGCCAGGGTGCAGCGCGCAAATTTGATGGTTTTATTATCAGCCGATGCCCAGACCACATTAACCGTATTGTTATTGCTAAAGACCAGGCGCGGCTTGGTGCCTCGACCCAGGAATTTACTGGTCAGCCAGCCCTCAGCCGCCGTGGCGGATTTAAGATAAACGTTGCCCTGGCTCTGGGCGATCTTGAAATAAACCACGGCAATAAAGATGCCGTCGCCGCTGACCTTGATCTCCGGCGAACCGGAGCCGGCCGCGCTGCCCGTCTCCGAAGAGATGAGGATATCGC
>JBFGLD010001049.1:0-2940 GCA_041576335.1 Anaerolineae bacterium
CAGGTTTCATTCGCCGGCGAAACAGGCGTGCCGGTGGCAGATGTTGAAATATGGGCCGGTGAGAGACCCTTTAATCAGCCCGAACTTGAGCTGCAACAGATTCGACAAGCATTGACCGTAATTACATATGAAACCACTAACGTCGACCCCGCTGAAGCTGAGCCGGTAAAATTCACGCCGGCGGAGGTTAAGTCCGCACACGAAGCGCCCTGGCTGCCCGTTGCCGCAGGTCCGGCTTTTGCC
Source organism: Anaerolineae bacterium (assembly GCA_041576335.1). Lineage (GTDB taxonomy): Bacteria > Chloroflexota > Anaerolineae > 4572-78 > J111 > JANQQF01. The sequence goes on from JBFGLD010001049.1 coordinate 244, forward strand.
TGCGGTAACGGCTCTAACGCCACAACTTACAACTTTGTACTGGATCAGTCTATTATTCCGGACCGCTACCACCTGTATATTCACGACCAAAATCGGAGCCGGCCCCAAATCGTGGTTAAAACTCGCCCGCGTGCGTTTACGCCTCCCTCCAACATTCCTCTGGAAACGAATATATCTTTTTCCGGCGAGGTGGAGCTGCTCGGCTACGATCTAGACCTCTCACCTCGTTGGCCGGGAGACAAAGTCGCGCTGACGGCCTATTGGCGGGCCGGACGTACGATGGCGCGCAACTATGTCGCCATTCTCAAGCTGCTCGACAATGATTTTGTCGATTGGGGTGCAGCCGATCCGGTTATGGGCGGGGCTTATCCCACAGTTTTGTGGGCGCCGGGTGAGGTTGTGGTCGAAACGTACGCTCTCCCGATTGACCGGCAGACCCCGCCCGGCTTATACTCCATTGAATTTAGTGTGTTGTATGATTTCGTGGCCGGTGTGTTCTATTTTTTGCCGGCCCTAACCCCGGCAAATACTGAAGCGGTCGAGCATTTTTACGTCGGTCCGGTCCGCGTGCTCGATCCGGCCCGAACGACGACGCCGAGCCACCCGATGTCTGTCACCTTAGGCCATCAAATTGAGCTGCTTGGCTACGATTTGGCCGCTGAACAGGTCGATCCGGGCCGGTCTTATGATATTACCTTATACTGGCAGGCCATAAACCGGCCTGCCAAGAATTATACCGTTTTTGTGCAGCTCGTCGGTCCCGATGGCCGGGTGTATGCCCAACAAGACAATCAACCTCAAACCGGACGCTATCCCACGACAGCCTGGGTTTTACGAGACAGAGTGGTGGATCGCTATCGATTACATTTAGATGATGAGCTGCCCCCCGGCCAATATCGCCTGCTCATTGGCATGTATGATCTGGCCACTACTCAGCGCCTGCCTGCCATTGATGAAAGCGGAAGTCGTTTCGCCGACGATGCAATTTTGCTCACGACGTTCAGCCCTAAGTAAACGATAATTGCCGCCCCGTGCTCATGGCGGCGACATACAAGTCCACAGTGAGCCTAAGAATGGTACTACTTGTCAGCCCCCTATACAAGTGATATAATGCCCACCAGTCAAACGGTATGCCTTCCGGGTCGGCGCGGGCCGACCTTTGTTTTGTACCATGCATAGCGTTAAGCTAAGCTAACATTCAATGTCTCGCCAATTGTTCCCCAGCTCTAAAACCCAATTGATCGCGCTTATTTTCCTGATACTATTTTACGTCAGCGCGGCGCTTGCCCATGCCTATTTTGCGCCACTGACGACCGGACCGGACGAGCTGGCGCATTACGAGTACGTCCGGTTCATTGCCGAACACGGTCGCCTGCCCTTAACCAACAACGAACGAGGGCAGGCCAGCTATAAGTCGGATCAACCGCCGCTGTATCACGTTATAGCAGCCTTGCCGGCGTCCCTGGTCGACCCAACCGGCCCGCCTTTTCTTAAGCGGGTAAGCGACCATCCGCGCCGCCAACTAATTGAGCGTACGCGTCACGCCTGGGGTCTCTACAATACCGAGGATGAACAGTGGCCTTATCGGGCCGAAGTACTGCGTTGGCATATCGACCGCTGGGTGGCCATATTTTTCGGAGCGGCCACGGTCATCGTGACGTTTTTCATCGCCCGGGCACTGTTTTCTATTACGCCTTTAGTCCCTCAACGTCGATCGGAGGCGCGGGAGAGAGTCCCTCACGATGATGCAGAAAATGGGTCCAGGGGCGAGGCTATACTCGCTCTCGGGGCTGCGGCCGTGGTAGCGTTCATCCCCCGCCTGGTCCTGACCGGCTCAATGCTCAATTACGAAACGACTCAAGCCTTTTTCGCAGCCTTGTTTTTGTGGGTGTTAATGCGAATGGCAATCGACGACCCGGCTGCGGACAAACCGCAAACAAGTAAGTCGTCCGTTAGGCGCAGCACTGCCTATGTTCCACGCCGGCGAAATCAAGACCCACGGTTTATACTTTACGCCCTGTTATTGGGGCTTTTTGCCGGCCTGGCTGTCACGGCCAAGCTAAGCGCCCTGATTCTACTCGTGGAAATAGTCATTGCCTTGTGGCTGATTCGGCGGTATCTGGACTGGCCCTGGCAAGCCTGGCTGCGGGCTGTGGTCATAGCGGCCCTGGGAACGCTGGTCGCTGCGGGTTGGTGGTTTGGTTTTATTCTGTATCAATTCAACACGGTCGCCCAAGATGGATGGTGGATTGGCCTGCTGCGCCCGCTTATCGCGGCGGACGCCAGCGATGCGACAACAAATCGCTTGTTAAGTGCGCTAAGCGGTGGTCAAGCCGGCTTTACGGGTGCCATCGAAAATTTAGACTCCGGCCCACCGTGGCAGTGGCTGGCTATTTTCTTCCGCACGTTTTGGGTGGTGGGGATTGAGGGGTTTGGCCCCCTGGGTTTGTTCGGATTGGCTGTGGCTGTAGGATTTTGCCTGGTGGCGGCGTGGGGACTGGTCAGCGCCTGGCGTGCTGCTCAAAGAGGCCGGGCGACGAACAACGGTCGTGGCCTGGGGAGCGGATCGGGTATATCCACAGGGAGCGTCGCAGCGGTGCGTTTAATATTATCACTGCTGGGGCTCCACCTGTTGATGGCTTTCATTTTACCCCTGCTGCGCTACGCAGCCACATTCAGTTTAGCTGATACTGCCCA
>JBFGLD010001050.1:0-2937 GCA_041576335.1 Anaerolineae bacterium
GCTAAACCTCTCGTCAACTTGACTGAGGCCGCCGCACAGGTGGCACGTGGTGACTTAAGCGTCCACGTTCCCGTCCAAAGTCAAGACGAGATAGGGCTATTGGCCGAAACGTTCAACAGTATGACGACCCAGTTGCGCAGTTTGGTCGGGTCGCTTGAAGAGCGAGTCCACGAACGAACGACAGAGCTAGCCCTGTCTATAGAAGTAGGCCAACGGGCGTCTGCGATTAGAGATCTGGCTGAGCTATTGACCACGATCACTCAATTTATTCAGGAGCGATTTAATTTTAATTACGTTCAGGTATACCTTGTTGATGACACCGGGCAAAGTCTGGTCTTGAAAGCCGTAACCGGTTTAGCCGGTCAGCAGCTTCTACAGCGACGTCAGACCTTACCCATTACTGGAGACACGGTTGTGTGTTGGGCAGCAGCACAAGGTGAAGCAATTGTTATCTCGGACATGCAGGAACTTGGTATACAGCCGGTCGATCCCTTGTTAACCGAAATCCGCTCCGAATTAGCCCTTCCGCTCGTGGTTGAGGGACGGGTTATCGGCGTGTTGGACATGCAGGACGAGCAGGTTGAGACATTTACGCCTAACAACTTAATTGTTTTTGAAGCTATGGCCACGCAGTTGGCTATCGCTATCGTTGGTGCCAGACAATGGGAACTGGCTCAGGAAAGCCAGCATAAAATGACGCAGGTTATTGGGCGCCTCACCCGGGATGCGTGGGCCCAGCAGCTGGCCGAACGAAAGGTGGATTTAGGGTTTGCTTACGATCTCAATACGGTGACCCCGCTCTCTGCCAATGAAGCATCAGGATTTGAGGCTGTGGCCAGGAATGGAAGCGCAGTTGTGCCTCTGGTAATCCAAGATACGACGATTGGTCAGCTTGCGGTTGAAACGTCATCGGGCAGGGCGTTGTCGAAAGACGAAGAGGATTTGCTCGTCGTCGTGGCTCAACAGCTGGCCCAAAAGGCTGAAACTTTACGCCTCTTCGAAGAAACACAGCGCCAGGCCGCGCGTCAACAGCTTGCCCGTGAGATTACAGACAAGCTTCGGACCAGTCGCGATATCGAAACCGCGTTGCAAACGGCTGCTGAAGAATTAAATAAGGCTCTGGGCACGGCCAAAGCCGTCGTTGATTTGCACGTCGCATCCGGTAAGGATGCTAATTAGGTCGATAATGTCAAATATAAATTGTACAGATAAGCATTTGTCAAGTGTGGTATTGTCGAACTAACTAAGCCAACCTGGGCGTTGGACCAGGAGCTTTTCCGGAAAGTAATAGTCCTATCGGTAAAATGATGGGCTAGGTGATACCCAATACATTCGTAGTGTGTATTGTAAAGAGCGCAATTATGCTGCGGGGCATAAACTTTCCGAGAGCTCTCACATTAAAATGGGACAAATCATATGAGTGATCGAGACAAAACAAAGGCCCAACTGTTGAAAGAAGTGGCTGCGCTACGTCAGGAGTTGGCACGGCTTAAAGCGATCGAGGATGATTATGACATCCTAAAGAACGAACTTGCTGCGATTGAGTCTCGGCTTCACAGATATCCGTCCGAACTCGATGAGACGACCCGTTTTCTCGACTCCATTATTGAGAACATCCCGAATATGATCTTCGTCAAGGATGCTGAGGCCTTAAGATTTGCCAGGTTTAACAAGGCCGGTGAGGACTTGTTGGGCATTAGCCGAGAAGATATGCTTGGCAAAAATGATTACGATTTCTTTCCACAAGAGGAAGCCGACTTCTTTGTGGCGAAAGACCGTGAGGTGCTCACCAAAGCAACGTTGGTGGATATCCCTGAGGAACCGGTCCGGACTGCTGCCGGGAATATCCGCTTCCTCCATACCAGAAAAGTTCCGCTGTTAGGAGCAGACGGCAAACCAAAATATTTGCTCGGTATTTCTGAAGACATCACCGACCGGAAGCTCGCCGAAAAGACGCTGAGAAAACGGGCGGCTGAGCTGGAAGCCGTGGCCCGGGTGAGCATGGCCGCCTCCAGAATTTTGGACACGGATAGGTTGCTGCAAGAAGTCGCAGATCTGACCAAGGAGCACTTTGGTCTGTATCATGCCCACATCTATCTGCTTAACGAAACGCGCGACACATTAAAGCTGGCGGCAGGCGCGGCGGAAGTGGGACGTCATATGGTTGCTCAAGGGTGGAGCATTCCCTACCATCAAGAGCGCTCATTAGTGGCGCGCGCGGCTCGAACGCGGGGCGGGGTTATTGTTAATGATGTCTATCAAGATCCCAATTTTTTGCCCAACTCCCTGCTGCCGGACACGCGTTCTGAGATGGCTGTGCCTATTGTTGTGGGTGATAAGCTTTTGGGGGTGCTTGACGTACAATCGAATCAGGTGGACTACTTCACCGAAGAAGATGTTCGAATTCAAACCACCCTTGCCGCTCAGGTGGCGGTCGCCCTCCAAAACGCAAGCTTGTACGTACAAACCCAGGCTGCTCTGACCGAAACAGAAGTATTGTATGATTTAAGCGCAGAACTTAATGCCACCGCTACCTTGGACGATGCACTCCAGGCGGTAATCTCACCTAGCATAGCCACCGGAGCCCACTCCGCTTTTCTCTATACTATCCAAGTTGATCCGGCTAACCGGCCGCAGTCGATCACGCTGCGGGCGGCTTGGGCGCAGTCAGGCCAATCAACGCTACCGATCGGTAAACAATTTCAAGTGCCCGATCATGTGCCGGTGAGCGCCTGGCTAGAAGCACCGGATGATCTTTTGATTGAGGTTGACGATATTTTTCACGATGCAGCACCGCTCGACTCGCGGTCCAGCGAAACAGATGAGCAAGCTGGGGCCCTGGCGAAGCTGACCCTGCCGCTTAAGATTGGTGATAGCTGGATCGGCTTTATCACGATACATTGGTCATCACCGCGTGTCTTCTCTGAAAAAGAGCAA
>JBFGLD010001051.1:0-2927 GCA_041576335.1 Anaerolineae bacterium
AGAAAAGTCACAGAATTTGAAGCTACTGCAAATTCAACATCATCACGCCCATATCGCGGCCGTGATGGTGGAGCACGGCCTGGACGGGCGCGAGCCGGTGCTCGGCTTCAGTTTCGACGGGACCGGCTACGGCCTGGACGGAGCTATTTGGGGGGGCGAGTTATTATTGGCCGATTACAAAGGGTTCAGACGGGTGGCCCACCTCAAGTATTTGCCGCTGCCTGGCGGCGATGCGGCGGTTAAGCGTCCCTACCGCGCAGCGCTGGCGCATCTCTGGGCAGCCGGCTTGCCTTGGGACGAAACGTCACCCCCGGTGGCCGCCTGTACTGCCGTCGAGCGCGGCGTGGTCAAGCGCCAGCTTGAAACCGGATTTAACGCCGTTGCGACCAGCAGTATGGGCCGTTTGTTCGATGCGGTGGCGGCCCTGGTGGGGGTGCGACAGACGGTCACCTACGAAGCCCAGGCAGCTATCGAGCTAGAGTCGTTGGCAGTAGACAATGTCGCCGGCGGTTATGAGTTCGGCGTATCTGCCTGTCCCAGCGCACCGATTGAGCTTGATCCGGGTCCCGTTATCCGGGGTATCGTCGCTGATTTGCAGGCCGGTTTGCCGGTCGGCGTCATTGCAGCTAGATTCCACAACGCGGTTGCCGATTTGGTGGTGAAGTTAAGTTTGTGGCTGCGGGCAAAAGAGGGTTTGAACCGGGTGGCGTTGAGCGGCGGTGTTTTTCAAAACGTGACTTTGCTAGATTTGACAGTTAAGCAGCTGCGCGCAGCGAAATTCCAGGTCTTAACTCACCGGCAGGTGCCGCCCAATGATGGCGGATTGGCGCTGGGGCAGGCGATTATCGGTGGCCAGATGGTGAGAGACCGTAGCCGGTAGATAGTCACAATCGTTATTTTGAGGTACATTGACTTTGGGGTGAAGCTAATATCCCAAGAGCACCGGCGCCGCTGCGTTGAGAGAGCAAAGCGCCTCGGACTGGGATTTAGCCTGCAGGCCTTCGCTAAGAACAGGAGAATAACATATGTGTTTGGGTGTACCGGGGAAAGTTACCGAAATCTATGAGACGAGCGGACTGCGTATGGGCAAAGTTGACTTTGGGGGCATTGTCAAAGAAGCGTGCTTGGAGTACGTGCCGGAGGTCGAAGTGGGTGATTATACGATTATCCATGTGGGCTTTGCTATCACGAAGCTGGACGAACAGTCCGCGCAGGAGTCGCTGGCTCTATTCCGCGAGATGGGGCTCTTGGAGGAGGAATTGGGCGTGGAGCCTGCCGATGCAGAAACCTAAATGACAGGTGTTGGAAGCAAAGCTTTGAGCTTAGTACAGAGTTGCCCAAATTAATTCCGGGTTAGATTGAGGAGCAAGGCATCCTCAGATGCCGCAGCGGGTCTAAAATGGGCCGTTCGCATCTGGGGATGCTCAGGCCTCGATCAGAAAAATCGGAACGAACTTGCGTAAAGCTGTGCTAACGGGGGAACAGAAATGAAATACTTGCAGGAATTTAGAGACCCTGAGCTGGCCGAACGGCTCTTTAGGGATATTCGGCAAATTGCCACTCACCCGTGGGCAATTATGGAAGTTTGTGGGGGTCAAACGCATTCAATTATTCGTAATGGAATTGACCAACTGCTGCCTGAATCGATCGAGTTGATCCATGGCCCCGGCTGCCCGGTTTGTGTCACGCCCTTAGAAATTATCGATAAGGCGCTGGCGATCGCGGCTCGTCCGGGGGTGATTTTTTGCTCGTTCGGCGATATGCTGCGCGTGCCGGGCAGCAAAAAAGATTTGTTCCGGGTGAAAAGCGAGGGCGGTGATGTGCGGGTCGTCTACTCGCCCCTGGATGCCCTAAAAATCGCCCAACAGAATCCGGATCGGGAAGTGGTATTTTTTGGCATCGGTTTTGAAACCACCGCTCCGGCCAATGCTATGGCCATTTATCAGGCCAAGCAGCAGGAGATTAGCAATTTCTCTATGCTGGTTTCGCACGTGCTGGTGCCCCCGGCAATTTCGGCTATCCTTGAGTCGCCGACTAATCGGGTCAAGGCTTTTCTGGCAGCAGGGCACGTTTGCACCGTCATGGGCTATTGGCAGTATGAGCCACTGGTTGAAAAATATCGTGTCCCCATCGTTATAACCGGCTTCGAACCGCTGGATATCCTCGAAGGCATTCGCATAGCCGTCAAGCAGCTGGAGGAAGGTCGGGCCGAAGTGGAAAATGCCTACCCCCGGGCGGTGAAGTTTGAAGGGAACCGGCCGGCTCAGAAAATGCTGACGGATGTCTTTGAAATAACCAGTCGTGCCTGGCGAGGTATCGGCGAAATTCCGCAGAGCGGCTGGAAACTCAGCGACAAGTACCGGCAGTACGATGCCGAGGTTAAATTTGAGGTGGGCCATATCCGGACCCAAGAGTCGCCGCTGTGCCGCAGCGGTGAGGTATTGCAGGGCATGATCAAGCCGAACGAATGTGCCGCTTTTGGCAAAGAGTGTACCCCGCGCAGCCCGCTAGGGGCGACCATGGTGTCCAGCGAGGGGGCTTGCGCTGCCTATTACCAGTACGGGCGCTTTGCCCTGTCGGGTCAAGATGTCATTTGTCTGGGGCCGGCCTGATTATGAGCCCCGCACTAAATTTTGAAGGGTGGGTTTGTCCGCTGCCGCTGCGAGATCATCCGAATATCATTATGGGGCACGGCGGCGGCGGCAAACTTTCGGCCGAACTGGTGGAGCATCTCTTTTTGCCCGCTTTTCAAAATGAAACGCTGGGCGCCTGAGGCGACTCGGCCGTCCTTAATTTGCCAGGCAGCCGGGTGGCCTTCTCAACCGACTCTTTCGTGGTCCGGCCGCTCTTCTTTCCCGGAGGCAATATCGGCCAATTGGCCGTCAACGGTACTATTAACGACATCGCCATGAGCGGCGCCAAACCGC
>JBFGLD010001052.1:0-2926 GCA_041576335.1 Anaerolineae bacterium
GAGATAGTCTCGTCGGAGGTGAGGCCCATTATCTTGGGCGCGCTGCCCAGCACTGATAAAGCGCTTTACATGGTTAATTTACGGGTACAAAATGTAGGCAATGCCTCTTTTAACGTTTCCACAAGTGATTTCTCACTAAAAACAGGAACCGGGGATATCCTGCTCGAAGCGGGCGGAACGACAAGCCCGGAGGGATTGCGACGACTCGGAGTCAAGGACCGATTTGACGATTTGAACTTAACGCCCGGCGGCAGCGTAGCCGAGAGTTTGATTTTTGAGCTGGAGCCGGAGATTTATCGTCTGGAACTTATTTTTGACTCGCCCGATACCGAGCCACTTATTTTAGGCTTGGGTTCAGTTAATGCGGGGCGGGACCTGGCGCTGGCACTTGGTACGCCGGTGGCCGAAGAAACGCCCCTCGCTGTGGCGCGAACGTCTCCAACCCCCGAACCTACTCCGACCGCCACCCGACCTCCTGCCATTCCGGCACCTCAGGTGGTGCCCCGGTCAGCGTTGGTTGGCACGATTGCCTATCCAGTCTTCAACGGTGATGATTATGACATCTACTTGGGTAGTGTAGACGGTTCCGGTACCAGTTTTTACCGGGGCAACGCCAGCCAACCTGCTTTCAACGCCGACGGAACACGCATCGCTTTTCACTCGTGGAGTGGCGAATCGCGCGGCTTAGTGACCATGGATGTGACCGGCGCGAATGCGAACTTAATTGCCAATTTTGTCGAAGATCAGCTGCCAACCTGGACTGCGGATAGCCAAGCAATCATTTTCCTGACCCGCCGTTCCGGCGGGCGCCAGTCCGAACTTATGCAAACGGATGCCTCGACAGAACTGGGTCAGGCAATCGTACTCGGCGAGGGTGAGTATCCGACGACTAACGGGAACGGTCAAATCGTCTTTAAAGGGTGGGGTAATACCGCCTTTGGTCTTCGAGTAGCTTCCGAAACGTTGGATAACGTGCAGACGGTCACGAATGTTGATGAAGATACGGCGCCGGCGATCTCTCCCAATGGGGACAAGGTGGTATTTATGTCTCGTCGGGAGGAGAACTGGAATGTCTACGTGGCCAACCCTGACGGAACCGGGTTGCTGCGTTTGACGGATGACGAAGCTGACGACGGCTTACCCACGTGGTCACCTGACGGTAACGCCATTGCTTTTGTCAGTAATCGCGGTGGACCGTGGGCCGTGTGGGCTATGACCTCCGATGGCGATGGTAAACGGCAGCTCTTTACTATGGAAGGGTCTCCGGATGGCACGGTGGGTACCGACACTTTTGCCAGCCGTGGTTGGGCCGAAGAAAGAATAAGCTGGACAAAGGCCAATCTAATAAATTAACTTAAGTAATAGAAAAGTTGACAAAACCTGGCGCCTCTTTTATAATCCGTTCGTTATTGCTCAAATAAGGAGCTGCGACATACCTTAGGAGGAGTCTACGTGACTAGAGTTCTGTGGGTAGAAAAACAGATTGATTATGAACCGCAGGGTGTTATGTCCATCGCGGCCGTATTAAAAGAAGCCGGCCATGATGTAGCTCTGACGATTGCTGCTCAAGAAGACCCAATTCAATTTGCCAAAGCGTACCAACCCGACATCATTGCTTACAGTATGATGACCGGGTCTCAACATTATTATCTCAAGCTTAACCGCCAGATCAAAGAGGCCTTGAATGGCCACAAGGCCATGTCTGTGTTGGGCGGGCCTCACCCCACCTTTTTCCCCGATATCGTTAACGAAGATCGCGTGGACGGCGTCTGTGTAGGTGAGGGGGAGGGTCCAATGGTCGATCTGGCTAATGCCCTAAACAACGGCGGTTTCCATCCAGATATACCTAATTGGTGGTTCAAGGTTGAGGGCGAGATCGTCAAGAACCCGGTGCGGCCGCTCATCCGCAGCCTGGGGGAATTGCCGATGCCCGATCGCGATCTAGTTTACAGCAAACATGCCCCGACTCGGCGAAGCCCTATCAAACACTTTATGGCCAGCCGGGGCTGCCCCTATCACTGTACCTACTGCTTTAACCACGCCTGGTATAAAATTTACACCCGAGAAAAGCGTGGTTACCAGCGCAGCGTAGACTCGGTCGTTGAAGAGGTCAACTGGGTCCGCGAACGGTACTCTCTAGAGCAAGTAGTCTTCCTGGATGATCTGTTTATCATCTATGTCGATTGGCTGGAAGAGTTTGCCGAGAAATTCCCTAAAGAAGTGGGCCTACCTTTCTTCTGTAATGTTCGATCAAACTTGATTACGCCTGAAAAGGTGGCCTTGCTCAAGAAAGCCGGGGCAAATACGGTCAGCATGGGTATCGAAGCCGGCAATGATCGACTCCGCAACGATCTGCTTAAGCGAAAAATGTCTCGCGAGACCATCATTGAGTCGGGACGGCTGCTCCACGAGGCGGGTATTAACCTGACTGCTACCAATATTTTGGCGTTGCCTACCGGTACCTTAGAAGACGATATCGATACGATGCGCCTCAACGCCGAAACCAAAGTCAAGTATGCTCATGCTTTTTTGTTTCAACCTTACCCAGCCACAGAACTGGGAGAATTTACCGAGCAGAATGGGCACATGGCCGGCAGCTTTGAGGACATCGGGGCCATTGCCTGGGACAGCTCTATTTTGGTGCGACAGGAAAAAGAAAAGCATCAAATGGAATATCTGCAGCGCTGGTTTGCCATCGGCGTGGAAATTCCCTGGTTGGAGCCGGTTATCCGTATCTTGATCAAAGCGCCTCACAATAAGGTTTTTGATACCCTTTACTGGTGGATTCACAAATTGTGGAAAGGCTGGGCGATTACCCACCGTGTCCATCCCATCAAAATTACACCTAAGGTGATTTGGGACAACGCCAAGCATTTTATGCAGATGGAAGCCTAGTCCAGGAATTGTTAGGTTTCAATGGGCCCAC
>JBFGLD010001053.1:0-2924 GCA_041576335.1 Anaerolineae bacterium
AAGGTTTGGACCCACAACGATCACAGATCGACCTGAGTAATCTACACGCTTACCGAGGAGATTCTGTCTGAATCGTCCTTGCTTACCCTTAAGCATATCGCTTAAGCTCTTAAGCTGGCGACGACCTCGGGACGAAACAGCTTTGCCGCGTCGGCTGTTATCGATGAGCGAGTCGACCGCTTCTTGGAGCATACGCTTTTCATTTCGAACAATAACATCCGGTGCCCCCAGGTCAAGCAAGCGTTTGAGCCGATTATTGCGGTTAATAACCCGCCGATACAGATCGTTCAAATCTGACGTGGCAAAGCGGCCTCCGTCAAGCTGAACCATGGGGCGCAAATCCGGCGGAATAACGGGCAGCACGGTTAGGATCATCCATTCCGGACGATTGCCGCTCTTGCGTAAGCTTTCAACGACACGTAGACGCTTAATGGCTTTCTTTTTTAGCTGTTTAGAGCGTGTGGCACGTATCTGAGTGCGCAGCTCGGCAGCCATCTTGCCCAAGTCGAGGTCGACACAAATATCGTAAAGAGCTTCAGCCCCCATCCCCGCACTAAAGACGTTCCCCCATCTGTCGTTAAGCTCACGAAATTGGGTTTCGTTCAGGAATTGAATAGCTTCGATGCCCAGTAATTCCTGACGCTGTTGTTGCAGACGAGTGTCAAGCTCGCCCAACTGGTTGGTGTGATCCGTGCCAAGCGCGTCGACTTCCTGCTCGGCCTTGTGGCGAAGGCGATCAATTTCGGCATTGATTAAGCCCTGCTCTCGGCTCATTTCCTCTTCAATCTCGGCTTTGATCTCGTTGAGTCGGGCTTCGACCATACTGTTCAAAACTTGTAGATGGCTTTTATCCAGCGTCTGTCCCGTGTCGGCAATGACTTCACTACTGCCGCTGAATACTAAAGGCGCCTCTAAGACTTTTCCGGCCTTATCTTCTACCCGCTGTTGGAGCCCTTGAGCTTCGCGCATGACTTCTTCAATTAACGTATTTTGGCGCTCGGTTAATTCGTCAAGCAGTTTCTGCTCATTATCGCGGAGTTTACTAATGTGCTCATCTGCTTGACCTCGAATATCGTCTATGCGTTGCTGACGTACTTCTTCCAGCCGTTTTTCTTCGCGGTTGAGTTCATCATCCAAACACTTCAGAGACCGAGCGCGGGCCTGCTCGTCGACCCGGGTTATGACGTAGTGGGCAAAGTATAGGACGCGGTCTAAGTTCCGGCGGGAAATATCAAGCAGCAGCCCCAGGTATGAGGGCACACGCCGGGTATACCAGATGTGGGCGACCGGCGCAGCCAACTCTATGTGCCCCATACGCTCCCGACGCACTGAGGAGCGGGTGACCAACACGCCACATTTTTCACAAACGATTCCCTTATAACGAACCTGCTTATACTTACCGCAGTAACATTGCCAATCTTTGGTAGGCCCGAAAATAGCTTCGCAAAAGAGTCCGTCCTTCTCGGGACGGAGGCGACGATAGTTGATCGTTTCGGGCTTTGTTACCTCACCGTAAGACCAGCCTCGGATTTCATCAGGCGATGCAAGACTAATCCGCAGGGCGTGGAAATCTTTTACTTCCAAGAGAAACCTCCTAAAATTAGTAAATAAGTTAAGGTGGAGATTAGAGTCTGATCGGGATGGTTCTTTGTGATCGCCCCTTGTAAGGCAGGCCCACAGCCATCCTTATTTATGCCCAGCCAAATATTGGGCAGTAATCGCTTTTGTTTGGTGACCCAGTCGTTCCGAAACCAATTCGAGATCATTTGTTGCGCTTAAAAGCTGTAGCGCGAAAGTGCGCCGGAGCGTTTGGGCCGAAACGCCTGCCAAACCGGCGGTTTTGGCACAATCGCTGACAACACGCTGCACCGTACGGTCGGAGATGGGCTGTCCGCGTTGATTTAAAAATATATGCCCGGTCATAGCCGATTGAGGTCTAATTGAAAGGTAATTGTTAAGTACTCTACAGATTTCGCCCGACAGCGGTAAATAGCGCATTTTCGTCTTGTCTTGGGGATGACAAACCTTCAGACGAACTCCAGGATGGTCAAATATCAGATCGTCCTGCTGGAGATTGGTCAGCTCGCTAACGCGCAGCCCTGTCTGAAGCAGCAACTGCAAAATGGCCACGTCTCGCCGGACCAACCCCGCGCGCGTACCATTCTGTGCCGCAGCGAATAATTTTTCGGCCGCCTCTTCAGAAAGTGAACCGGAAGTGGTTTGCCCATTACCCTGAACTAAAGCGACGCCTCCCATCGGGTCTACCGCGATCACCCCCACTCTTTTGGCAAAAACAAAAAATTTCCTGAGAGCCATTAGGTGACGATTCACGGTGGACGCCGCGCGTTTGAGCTTGTTAGACAGGTAGTTACGATAAAGCCGAATGTGCGCCTGATTGACGATCAGCAGCGAAAACTCGCTATCGATTTCGCACGTTCCCCAGCGCAAAAATGCGCGCAAGTCAGCCGAATAATTAACAATGGTTGATGATGATAAGGCGGATTGGGTTAGAGCTTCTTCAAAACTGGCTAGAATCGCTTCATCTTGAGCCTGAAACATAAGCGCAACTTCGACTATCAAATTTGTTACCAACTCCAAACTGAACGTGCGCGGTAACAACACAAAAATGCGCCTCTAATTTCTGGGGCGCAATCATCTTTGATGGGGTATGATCGAATTGTAATCTTCTGGGAAACTATACCGGTCAACTCCTCACTTTATACGCAATAATTATACTGATTAAGCTGGACTTTGTCAAGCTCGAAATCGAAGTTTTGGTACAAAAGGTCTATTTTTAAGTTAATCCTTAACTTCACCGATAGTATGGCGTAGGTAGGCCTCGATAAAATCATCCACGCGGCCGTTCAAGACGGCCTCGGCATTCCCTACTTCGTAATTCGTCCGGTGATCCTTGACCATTTTGT
>JBFGLD010001054.1:0-2920 GCA_041576335.1 Anaerolineae bacterium
CGATTTTGATTATCACGGCGTTTGCCGTGTGGGGAGCTTTGATGTATTACTTTATCAGTCACCTGCCGGAGTAGGAAGTCCAGTTACCGGCTGCCCGGGTAACAGCAGCGCCACGCTTAATCAGGCGATGCGTTTGTTGCGCCTAATTTTGTCCGACTTTGAATTTGAGAGCGCTGACCTGGCGCCCGATGCACTTGCCTTGCTCAATTCCGAGTTGAATAGCCGAGCGGTAATGGATGCCGCCGTACAAACGAGACACGGCCGCTTCATTGGCAAACGCAAAAAAGGACCCGAATGAGCGTGGGGCAAAGCCGCGCTCAGCGTGGGTATGGTCGGTAAAGCTAAAATTGTCGCCAAAGAGGTCGGTCAATACTTGAGCAGCCGCGCCTGATTGTACCGAATGCCCGGAAGTAAATTCGGGAAAAGGGGGGGTCATCATCGGATTGCTTGTTTCTGGGCTGTTCGAGTCCGGGTCAATGACCTGTTGAATGTAACTGATGGGCCGGATTATATTATACTGGTACTTGGTGTACCAGCAACTGATAAAGGCATCGGCCACAGCCATGCCCAGCTTGGCATAAGCCTCGGCAGCCACATCCAGTGAAGCACCTTGTTCAATCAGGACCTGGTTCAATATTGAGATGGAATGGCCGGGTGGCGTAGCCGTTTGGCCGGGGTCATCGGCCCAAAAAAGGGCAATTTCCGTTTGCGGCGGGGTTAGATTTTTAACGGTCTGATAAACTTCCCAGGCTTCTGCATAAAAGGCCGAATTAGGGTCTTCAGAATAGGCCGGCGGTGGATCGGCAGGGCATTCAGCGCCCGATTTTAGCACAAAGGGGCGATTATTACCCCAGAAAGGCTGCAAAGCCGCACTGAAGTTGGGCGGCGTACTAATCCACATACCCGGCCCGGTCGGCGGCGTGTAATCATCCGGAAAGTTATGAAGATATCCCTCATGCCCCCCGTCGCTGGTGGACCAGGCAAAAATGGCCTCGGCTACTGCTTGGCCGCGAGCCACGGAGCGATCAAAAACCGCCGGAGCTACCTGCGGCCTAAATTCAGCGCCAAACTTTTGCTCGAGGGTCTCAATCGTCAACTTATTCTCGTCCGAGGTATTGGCGAATAGCCGCCGGGAGATTTGGGCCAGAGCACTATTTACCACGGCGGGCCAATGATAGGTTTCGCCGGCTATGGGCTGGGGCAGCGGCGACAGTTCATTGAGCTGACCGGCCAGGGATCGATAGCCCGGCATAGCGGGCACCACAGCTTCATAAAGAGTGACTCCGGCATAGCCGAAAGCACGCGCCGCCACCGGAGGCGTGAACCCCGGCGTGTTTTGGACCAGGTCTAAATACAAATCAAACCAGTCTGTGGCAGTTCGGTTAGTGTATGCGCTCACGTCAGGCAGAGGCGCGGTAGTCGGGGTAACCGTTACCCAAACGACGGCTGGTTCTCCCGCCCCGCCCCTTGTCATAGCCTGCGGGGACCAGCTTTGGGTGCAGGCTGCCAAAAGAGTCGCCAGGGCCAAAAATATGACTAAAAGCCTCTTTTGAAATAATATTAGCATACTCCCTCCAGTTTGATAATCAACCTGTCAATTGCACTGGGTCTCATTATATCTGCAATTTTCCGAAACGCTAGAGGCGCAGCGCCAAATAGCGTAGATTTGCCGCGTTGATTATAATGCTTAGCAAAGTTTACCATCCCCTACTTCGGGAATTTATAAACGTGCTATTAATGTTTCGCTTTCACGCTGTCTTTTTTCTCCTCGCCCTTTTCTTAGCCGCCTGCACGCTCGTCCCTACCCCTGCTCCGCCTTTGCCTCCGCAGCGGCTCTTCCTATTTGACGTTAGCGAGCTGCATCTCAATCATTACGAACACTGTATCGCCCTGACAGGTCAAGCCGGTTCTTGCGACGCGAACAGCCCTCCGCCACCGGGCAAATCTTACCCAGATTTACTCCGTGATTACGATACCCTCATCTTTGTGACCACGCTGCAAGGTATCGTCAACCGAGATAGACCTCGCTTGTATCTTAATCACGACTACCAACGTCAGGAGACACCCGGCGTGGATGCGTTCTGGCTTGAAAAGTATCGGGAACGGAACCAACCCTATGGTTGGTTGGCAGACGCGGAAATCGTCGAACTTACGAGCTTGGCAGAGGTGTTGGCGGTCTTTGCCCAAGCAGTAGATGGAGTCGTATTGTGGGATCCGGCGGTGCCGGCCACTTTGAATGTAGCGACCACTATGGCCGGGGTAGAAAACCTGGCCGTTCTGCGCGCCGGCAGCACTATTGAAAGCTTGGTTGCAGCTTATTTGCCTACCAGAAAATCCCTGGTCGGCATGTTCCGGCCGGGCGCGGCGACGCTGCCCGCGAGTGCCACGCCTTCGTCCGGTTCGCCCAAAAACGATGCGTACTTATGGGCCAAAGAAAAGTATCTGGATTCAGGCCTGGTAAACCCGCGATTCTTAGCCTATTTTCTGGATGGTTGGCCTGCAACACGGTATTCCCGGCAGCAAATGACGCGAGGCGGCGTTTATGCCCTGGAGCGTGATTATGTAGTGCAGCAGCGAGGATTCGCTTTTGATCTTTCGCCCTGGCCTGATGAACAACCTGTCGATGATCCAGCACAAGCGCCCGGGACAGATGCCGGCACCCTAAAAGCCATTGTGGAAGCAGCGGAAGCTCAAGCCCGGGGCAATTTGATTAAAATATGGGGGTTTATTCCGTGGTATGAAAAATATGCGTTGGAAACGGGTGGCCTAAAACGGCCGGAAGAGGGCGAGTGGCAAAGCACCTGGCTTTATTCGCAGCACGGTGCCTATTTGCAGGGAGGTGGTGGGGATGTATTTGGCCTGGCCATGGCCAATGTCTCAGTCCACAAATTTGGTTCGGGCCCGGCGCAGCGTCGGCCGC
>JBFGLD010001055.1:0-2919 GCA_041576335.1 Anaerolineae bacterium
TCGTAGGCTGAGCAAAGGAGTAAAGGACCGATGAATTCAATACTGATGCTTTCGACTCACGGCTATGTTGCCGCGGAGCCGGAGTTAGGTAAACCCGATACAGGTGGACAAGTTGTTTATATATTAGAATTGGCTAAAAGATTTAGTCGCTTAGGGCGGCGGGTAGATTTGGTTACCCGTCGCTTTGAAAACCAGTCCGAATTTGATGAGATCAATGAAAATTTTCGAGTGTGGCGGATTCCTTTTGGCGGAAACAAGTTTATTCGTAAGGAAGATATGCACGACCACCTCGGCGATTTTGTCACCAATTTTCTGTCGGCCATTCGGAATCGCGGCATTTTGTATGACATTGTTTATTCACACTATTGGGATGCGGGCTGGGCCGGCCAAAAAATCGCCGAGGAACTCGGTATTCCGCACGTGCATACCCCCCACTCCCTGGGTTGGTGGAAAAAGACCAATATGGGGATCGATATGGACGAAGCGGAAATGGAAAAAGAGTACCGCTTCGAGGAACGAATTCGGACCGAATTCCTGATCTACCGCAACTGCGAGCATATCGTCGCGACAACCGAACCGCAAACTGAACTGCTGCAGAAGCAATACGATGTTCTGGAACGACATATCACCGTTATTCCACCCGGTATGGACGAAAACCGTTTCTCACCAGTTCGCTTTGAGGACTTAAAGGCGTTGCAAGAACGTTATGATCTGCGGGGTCACGATGTCTTAGCCGTAGGACGCATGGCAGCCAACAAAGGGCACGATTTGCTAATCAAGGCCATGCCAACCCTGATCGATTTAGTCCCCGAGGGCCGCTTGATCGCGGCGATCGGCAGTGAAGACTCAAAGCAGGACGAGGAAGGTATTGCTGAGTTGAAAGTGCTGGCCGCAGAGCTGGGCATTGCCGATAAAATCGTTTGGGTTAAATATATCCCCGATGAAGAATTGGTCGATTATTACCGCGCAGTTGGGGTTTTCGCATTATCTTCTCGCTACGAGCCATTCGGGATGACCGCTATTGAAGCAATGGCCTGTGGCACTTCCACGGTTGTGACCGTGCACGGCGGGTTAGCCGAACTCATTGAGTATGGCAAGCACGCCCTCTTTGCAGACCCCAATCGTCCGATCGAGTACGGCACTATGTTAGCCATGCCGATGCTGTATCCCAACCTGGCTCACGAGCTGTCGGTAGAAGGCTCACGCTTTGCCCGGCGCAACTTCGGCTGGACCGGGATCGCCAAACGAATCATTGAAGTTTTTGATCGCGCTGAAAGGGTCGGCTATGATCTTAGTTAGAAACTTATTCCTTGTCTAAAAGGGAAATAAGGACGTAACGTCGGGTAAAGTCCTTATAATTTCTGAACTTATTGATTATGTCAAAACGGAGAAGCATATGGAACATGAAAAATACATTCTGGCCTCTGATATCGATAATACTCTAACCGGCGATCCACAGGCCCTTAAACGATTAAAGCCACAGCTCGAAGGATTGCGAAAACAGAATAAACTTGCCCTATTCCTGTCTACCGGCCGCCGGCTTAACCAGGTTATCGACGGCTTTGAGAATGAAGAAATACCCTCAGCGGACGCCATCATTTCTCAAGTTGGTACAGAAATCTATCTACCGCCATTTTCTGTACACATGAAACCCCTGGCGCAGTGGGAGACGATGCTCCTACGGCATTTTTCGCGGGCGAAAGCGCTGGAATTCCTTGAGGGCGTGGAAGGGTTAGAAATTCAACCGGACAAGTACAATACACCCTTAAAGGTGAGCTGCTATTTGGATAAAGCCCCTAATCCAGACAAGGCGGCGGTCCTGATTGGGCAGCGGGTTGCCGATCATAGGGATGCCTACCAGGTCGTATGGTCGAGCGGGAGAGACCTGGACATCATTCCCGCCGCCGCCGGCAAAGGAAAAGCGATCCGGTTTTTAATTCAATATCTGCAGCTTTCGCCGCTGCGGGTTGTTGTAGCCGGGGATAGTGGCAATGATCGTTCGATGTTTGACGAATTCGATCACGGGATTATTGTTAACAATGCTCAACCTGAGCTGAAACGACTGGGCACTGAAAATCCGCAACCATCTCACTATTTTGCTCAGAATTCCTTTGCGGCTGGGGTGGAAGAAGGGCTCAAGTATTTTAGTCTTCTCTAGCCATCCGCTTACTTTCTTAATTCATATATCGAAAGGAGAATCATGACTACACAATCAGACAACAAACTCCATCAAACATTTCTAGAGTCGAGCCGTCCTCACATCCTGATGATCACCAATCATGGGATCCATCAGTGGCAGGTCATTCCCGGATTACCCGATACGGGTGGGCAGAACATATTCGTAAACCAATTTACTTCGACGCTGGCTGAGCTCGGGTTCAGAGTCACGATTGTCAATCGAGGCGGATATCCCCATCCGCTAACCAATGAGCTGCACAGCGGGTTGCGCTACTGGGACGAGTACCAGCGTATCCTCTACATTGAAGATGACAAAAAAGAGTTTGTCCGTAAAGAGGATATGAATGAGCAGCTGCCCCAATTGCTCGAGTTTCTGAGGCGATTTCTCGACAAGGAAGACAGCCAAATTGATCTTATCATCTCCCATTACTGGGATGCAGCTAAGTTGGGGATTATGCTCAACCAGACTTTTCACCACCCGGTAAAGCATATTTGGGTACCGCATTCAGTCGGGGCACTCAAAAAACGGAATATGCCGCCAGAAACCTGGTCAAGTCTGCGTATTGACGAACGAATTGAGATCGAAAAGTCATTGCTCCCCTTATTAGACGGGGTTGCAGCAACGTCACCCGTAATTCGCCAGTCGCTCAAAGATGATTACGAATATGTCAGCGAGCTATTTTTGCCGCCGTGCATCGACACGACCCGCTACCATCCCCGGGTCGTAGAGCCTGAGCACGA
>JBFGLD010001056.1:0-2918 GCA_041576335.1 Anaerolineae bacterium
CGCCGAATGCCGCCATAAATATATGCCGATGACAATCGCCAATACCACAAACGGAACACCGAGCCCGAGCAGCAACTTGGCGCTTAGTCCCCGCGAGACGGTTTCGGTAAAGGACACGTCGGCCTGGCCCAGGGCATCCTCAACGTGGACGGTGATATCCCACGGGCCGGAGTCTTCGACGGCGAAGTGGGCCACGTAGTCGTAATCGTTACCGGCGTTTTGGTGGGTGGCCTGAGCGGTTAGCCTATGACCGGCCTCCCGGTGGGCAGCTTCGACCATGACGGTCGCCTCCCGGCGGAGCTGCTCGGTTTTGTTATCGCTGACCCGCACCCAGATGCTCATTTGCTGGTCCAAGGTAACCGGCAGCGGCGAGGTAGCCACCAGCAGAATAAAGGGGCCAACCTCCTGATCGTTAACCCGGATTTTACTGCCGCCCGTGCCGGGCCCAATGGCTAATACCAAGGAACCGGATGTAAAAGACATCAGGAAGACGAGAAAAATAGTAAAGAAAAAAAGATGAGAGTATTTCCGCTTCATTTGATTACTACTCAACGCCGTTCATTTTGTGGCCCACCGTTCGCTCAACAAACGCCCGAAACGGCGTTGGCGGTCGCTTCAGGAGCCAGCCCAACACATTCGCGTTCCCCCTAAAGCCGAACTGCTCGTAATAGCGAAACATTTTTAGCAACGTTTCGGTCGGGTAATCGGCGAGACCGGCCTGGCGAGCAATCTCTGTCCACTCGTCGAGCGGAATTTGCTCGGCCCGGACCGGACGGCCCAGAGACTCGCTCAAGATGCCGGCCACCTCGGTCTGGGTCAGCACATCCGGGCCGGCCAGCTCATAGGTGGCTCCGACGTGGCCTGGCTCGGTTAGCACAGTTGCCGCAACCGCCGCCACATCCCGCAGGTCCACCATTCCCAGGCGCGTGTTCAGCGGGTAGGGCACGCGATATACCCCCTGTTCGACGATAGCTTGCCAGCCCGTGTGAACATTTTGCATGTAGGCCACGGGCTGCAGAATGGTAAAATCGAGCCCCGACTCAAAGATCAGTTCTTCCGATCGCATTTTTTGCCAATGGTGGGGCATCTTTTCCATTTGGGGATGTAGCACCGAGTGGTATACAAAATGGCGCACGCCTGCCGCCCGGGCCGCTCCCAAGGCAATCCGGACGATACGAACCTCCTCGGGGTTCATATTGGAGCAGATATGGTACATAGCCCGTACGCCCTGTGCTGCCAGGATGAAGGCCGCGTCATCGACCATATCACCCACCACAACATCCTGCAGGCCCAAGCCTTTTACCCGCGCGACCTGTTCGGGACGATAGACGAAGGCCCGCACGGGAGCATTTCGTTCAACTAATGCTTGAATGACAGCCTGACCTGTCTTGCCGGCTGCGCCGGTTATCAAGATCATAAAGCCCTCCTAAGTGCCAGCGTAACCTTGATATTTTAATCTGGTTTCGGAGTTTCTCTACCCCCCGACCTACGGCGTTTTCCTCAACAAGTTATTCTAGCATAAGCAGCAAAGATCGTCACCTCCCGGGCAGTTACCCGGTGTGTCAAGAATTTAGGCAAAATAGGCGACAGTCATTTTGAGCAGTATTCTGATCGGCATTTCTCTAATCAGCAGGGGCGGTTCCAGACAAAAATCTGACGATAAGTGACTGTCACCCAGAATTTAGGACGGACCCGAAATTACCATGGGGAACCGGGTTCCCAGACTGCGACTGTATTGCGGCTGCCAACACAACCTGTTGAAAGGAGCCAGGCTGCTGGCTGAATTGGAAGAGTAAGGGGCATACAGAAATATCCGGGCAATCCCTGGGTATTCCCTTATTTCTCACATAGACGCTTATGGAGCCCTAGGCTTGCAAGGGTGAAAAGCCGGCTCCGAACACTTCGTGAGCCGGCGAGGCAATGACGAAGGCCTGAGGGTCTAGTTTGCCGACGATGGCTTTGAGGCGCGCCACCTCGGTTGTAGTTAGGGCACACATAAGTACCGTATGAGCTTGGTCAGTGTACATACCCGTGCCAGACAACGAGGTGACCCCCCGCCCCATTTCACGCAGGATACCGTCCGCAACGTCGCGAGGACAATCGGTTATGATATGGGCCAAAACTTGGTCCCGATGGCGACTAGGGCGAAACCAGACCCGCCAGTCAAGCGGCTGCTTACTCTCGGCTGCACCATCTACTGGACCAGGCAGTGGAAAATCCTCGGCAGGCGGTAATACTTCGCCCGCAGCCTGTCTCAATCGTCTCGTCAGCAAGCCGGTTATGAACAGCGTTCCGTTAAAAACGATGCCAACCAGCAAAACGATCCAGGCCGGGATAGTTCCAATCGTGGCCCGGGTCATGAAGTCATTCCAGGTTGTCACGGGCGTTGGATGCAGCCAGACGTTAAATAACCAGGCCAGCCACAGAATCGTGTAGATCCAGATGTAGTTGCGGCGGAAACGCCGGCCAAAAGCTTCTAACATAGAGATGGGGAACTTGGGGCGCAGCAAATTATCGGCCAAACTTTCAGCCCAGTCGGGCGCCGGCCTGAAAGGCGGCACCAGCATGGCCGCAAAGAAGTCCGTTTCCATGAGCCGCACACGATAGCTCCACAGCTCATAATAGCGGTATCGACGGGCCTCGATGAACAGAAACAATGTGATTAGCAGTGTACTCAGGATGATGACCCGCGGATCCCAGGCCAGGGATAGCGTTGCACCCGTCGTAATGACGGCCCAGTTCGTCGTCGTATCGAGCCGCCGGCGCCATATGTCAGCCCGATAGCTTTCGGCTCGGAAAAAGTGAACCATGGCGTTCGTGAAATTGCCTGGCTGCAGTTGATAACCACGATAGGTCCAGACCGGTTCCGGCTTGCGTGTTTTTTGTGGTTCTTCTTTTAAGAACAAAGGCGTTCAGCC
>JBFGLD010001057.1:0-2914 GCA_041576335.1 Anaerolineae bacterium
CAGCAGCAGCGCCGCGTGGGTCACGGCGGCGAATCCAGCGGCCACCGACCTGTCTACCACCGCCAGAGGCAGCAGCACCAGGCGCAGGATTGAAAGCAACACTTGTTACCTCCCGGCGATGTCCTTCAAGGACACCTAGCAGCCGGCCGGTGCTGGTTCACCACAGCCGCACTTTTTGCCGGTACTACCCGAGGCTAACACTGGCCCTGCTGCGCCGTCAGGTAAAACGGGGCTGAAATCGACGCTGGTGACGTAGGCTCTAGTGGAACGACCGGCTTGCGGTAGGGTTTCGTTGGCTCGCTGGCGGCGATACCTTCGGACACAGCGCGCTGCCCTGCCACCAGGGTCAGAACCAACAGCACCAGGCCGACCAGCTCAGGCCAGCGCGGTTTCATGGGGTGATTGAACCAAGACCAGAGCTTATCAGGCGGGGCCGGTGTCGAGACGATCTCAGGCTGAGGCGATTGTGCAAGCAGGTGACGCCGTCATTGTCGCAAGCCGGATTGATATTGGCGTCCGCTGCAATCAAGGCAAGGCAGGTTTTGCAATGGTGGTGGCAGCCGGCAGGGCCGGCGTACAACCAGAACTGTCGGTTTATCAGCAGCCCGGGCCACTAAGAATTGATCGCGCACCTGCCACGAATTGATCGCCGCCGGGGACACGATAATGACAAAAAACGGCAGGCGCGAATCGGTGCTTCATCTACAATGTTCCACGCCGGCGCCGGCGGCGCTTCTTCCGGACTTAATTGCATCTCAACATACGGTTGGCCTACATCACGCGCCAGCTTGAGCGCAAAATCTCTATCTTCTGACGCGCAGCAAATAAAGGTGGCGGAACCTTCGGTCTGATTATCTTGATCGGAGTAAATCCTGCCCACGGACGACGTCCTCTTTAACCTACAGTCACCTCTAAACTCGGTTCTAAACGGGTCCAGCCTGACTCCGTTTCCCAACACGCCTCGGTCTTTGAGAAACAAATAGCCGGCTGCACCTTATAGGTTCCCGGGGCATTAAAAGCCAGCCCATCCTCATGCCGGAATGTTTCCCCCGGCTGGATCAGACCATCATTCCAACTGGTCTGGAAGCGGTCGTTACTCGTCAGCAGGCCCAGCAAACCGAAAGAAACGGGTTGGCTGCTGACGTTGGTCACCTCTACTTTGACAAACACCCGTTCTCCTACGGCATAGGCAGTCCGGTCGTGGCGAAAACTGAGGTTGGCCTCTACCACGCGGGCGTCGGCGACCTGCTTAAACGTAATCCGGGTAAATTGGCCGTTTAGCGGAACTTCGAAGGTTTGTCCTAAAAATTGAAGCCGGTAGGTTCCGGCAATATTAGCATAAATCTCGAAGCCGCCGGGACCAAACTCAGGCTTTGAGCCTGCGGTCAGGCGTTCTGTCATTCCGTTGGGTTTGACTACGGTTATGGTCTCGTTGGCTAGGCCGATGTCTCCGACCAGTAGGCCTAAACCGCGACCAACTTCCAGCGTATAAGTCCAACGACGGGGTGGTTTTTGGGGAGAACTTGCCGGTGGAGACAGGGGTGGCGGCGCCGCCGCTGTTGGCGTTCTGTCTGCCGCCGGTTGCGATGACGGCCGAAACGCCGTCAGCCTTGAAAAGTTGGCTGCTGTGGCCGGCTGAGGGGACGCAGGTCGTCCGGTCGAGGTGACGGGCGTTCTGGCGCTGGTATCGAAGGAGGCTTCCTGCTGGAAAGCCGCAATACGATCCATAATTGGCCCTAGGTGCTCAAACGTTTTCCACTCCGGCCGGCCGGAGGCACCGGTCACAAATAGGCAGGCCGCCATTACATACTCATCTTTCAAGATTTCGCTGTTGTACCAAAGCAACGTTCGCCAATAATCGTCCACCGAGATAGGGGTTGATACAACGCCGCCCGGAATATCGGCAGGTACCGTCAGCTCGGCCGCCCAGGGGCCGATATCGCGGGCTGCCCCCCCCCAAACGCCCTGGGTCATCCCGCATTCGGTGATGATCACTACGTGTTGGTCGCCGTATCGCTGCCGAATTCCCTCGTTCATAATCCGCCGGTAGCGTAAGCAGCGCCACATACCGTCGTTTCCGCGCCCCTCACCCACGCCCGGCACCAAATTTTGAGGCTCATGCGGGCCACTCAGACCGATCTGGTGAAGGCGATCCATTGTGGGCCAGTCGTACTCGTGAAAGCCCAAATACTTGTAAATCTCGAGGGTGCCGGGATACAGCTTTAACCACTGTTGGCCACGTCCGTTACCCTGGCCAAAATTAAAAGCAATCGGTTCGAAGCCGGCGGCTTTCATTTTTTGGCCGAATGCAACTTGATACTCGTCATATAGTTTTTGGGTATCGTCGCCGGTCGACTCGGGAAAAACTTCGTTGAGCGACTCCCAGGCGTGAAAAATTGGCTGTCCATTTATATGATGAATATCCCGATTCACTTCTTCGCGTAATATCTTTTCGGCCATCGCCACACCTTGCCGCCTGGCAGCTTGAACCGTGCCGCCGCTGAGCTGTCCAAAATCCTGGGGATGCACAAATAGGCGACCGATCAAGAATACGTCAGGAATTTCCCGGCGAATCCTTTTCATCACTTCAACCGAGAAATCAAGCGTTTTAACTACTTTGGGCCGTATCCGAAACACGGCCTCAAACGCATCTTTTCTGGGGCCGGTAATATGAAACGCAAATTTATGATTGTAGAACGAGTCGAACCGGTGATACTTTTGGCTGTACATGGCTATTATTTCCCGGACGAAGAATTGTTGGGATATCCTTCGCCAGCCCATCATAACATGAGGCCGAGAAGGTGTCAACGAAAAAACCGGGCTTTAAAAGGATTTGCCCAGAGGCCGGTGGGAACGTCCAGCCTCTGGGCAAAAGAAAAAGGAAGGAGATGCGCGAGGTATTCGCGATTTATCG
>JBFGLD010001058.1:0-2913 GCA_041576335.1 Anaerolineae bacterium
GACCATAACACGTGCTTAAGATGTTAATTTTTTAAGGAGAAGGTGGATTTATGTCCTATAAGCCTGCGCTAAAAAAAAGCTATGCTCGGATTGCTGATATTCTTGAGTTGCCAAGACTGATAGAGGTTCAGTTAAACTCTTTTGAAGCTTTCTGTGACGAGGGGTTGGGCGAGCTTTTTGCCGAGATTTCACCTATTGTGAGTTTTAACAAGAATTTAGAACTCCATTTTTTGGATTATCGGTTCGATGAGCCCAAATATACGGAAAAAGAATGTCGCGAGCGAGATATTAGTTATGCCAGCCCAGTTTGGATCAAGGTACGCCTGGTTAACAAAGAAACAGGAGAGATTCAAGAGCAGGAAGTCTTTATGGGTGATTTCCCACTAATGACCCAAAATGGTACGTTTGTTATTAATGGTGCCGAGCGGGTGGTGGTTTCTCAACTTATTCGTTCGCCGGGGGCGTACTTTACGGTTGAGGAAGACCGGGCTACCGGTCGTGAAATGGCGTTTTCCAAGCTTATTCCTAATCGCGGTGCCTGGCTTGAGTTTGAAACGTCAAAGCGTGATTTAATTTCGGTCAAGGTTGATCGTAAACGTAAGCTGCCGGTGACGGTGCTATTACGATCGATTCAAATTGTTGGCCTTGATGATGAAACACTTAAAAAGGTCATGAAAGATCCAAGCTTAAGTGTGGAAATGGGCTTAGGCACTGATGAGCAGCTGTTAGACCTGTTTGAAGATGTCGATACTGATCCGGAGCATGCCTTTATTCCGGCCAGCATCGACAAAGATCCAACTAAGAATGCGCACGAAGCCCTGCTTGAGTTCTATAAAAAGTTGCGTCCCGGCGATCCGCCTACAATTGATAACGCTGTCTCGTTTTTGACCTCTTTATTGTTCTCCCCGCGGCGTTATGATTTGGGTAAAGTAGGTCGCTACAAGCTGAACCGGCGGCTAGGGGTGAATACGCCAATCGAGCACCGCACCTTGACTAAAGAAGATTTGGTTCAAGTGGTCTCACGGATGATAAATATCAATAATGGAAAAATCAGACCCGATGATATTGATCATCTTGGCAACCGCCGGGTAAAGACGGTGGGCGAGTTGATCCAAAATCAACTACGGGTTGGTTTGCTGCGCATGGAGCGAGTGGTGCGTGAGCGAATGTCGATTCGTGATCCTGAGCAGATTTCGCCCATGTCTCTAATTAATATTCGACCTGTGGTTGCTGCGACCCGGGAATTCTTTGGCGGCAGCCAGCTATCGCAATTTATGGACCAGACCAATCCGTTGGCCGAGTTGACCCACAAGCGGACGATTAGCGCCTTGGGTCCTGGAGGACTTCGACGGGAGCGGGCTGGTTTTGATGTGCGCGACGTGCATCACAGCCACTACGGGCGAATTTGTCCCATCGAAACACCAGAAGGCCCGAATATTGGGTTGATTGGCCGTCTGGCCGCTTTCAGCCGGGTCAACGAATTTGGTTTTATCGAGACCCCCTATCGCAAGGTTGTAACGAAAGTTGAGCCGAAAGACGTTGATGCCTTGGTCGGAAAGACCATCCGGGCTGATGTACGAGACTCGGAGACAGGCGATAAGGTGATTATGCCCAGCGGTTCTTATATTGATGACGACTCGGCCATTAAGATTGCACAACTGAACCTTGAGGCACCGATCTTGGTTAAGCCAATGGTCAGCAATGAAATCGTTTATCTCTCGGCCGACGAAGAGGACAACTATACCATCGCCCAGGCTAATGCTGCTTTGGATGAAACGAAGCAATTTATTAAAGCCCGGGTGAGCGTTCGCCATAATCAAACATTTTCGTTCGAGAATGTCGAAAAAATCGATTATATGGATGTATCGCCGAAGCAAATTGTGGGGATTAGTGCGGCATTAATTCCTTTTTTGGAACATGACGATGCAAACCGGGCCTTAATGGGATCGAATATGCAGCGGCAAGCTGTCCCCCTGATTCGCCCCGAAGCGCCAATGGTCGGCACAGGGATGGAAGCGCAGGCTGCCATCGATTCGGGTCAGGTTATAATTGCCGAGAAGCCCGGAGAAGTCGTTAGTGTTACGAGCAAATTGATCGTCGTGCGTGAAGAAGATGGAACAGCCCGGAGTTATGTGCTGCGTAAATTTAATCGCTCTAACCAGTCGACCTGCATCGACCAGCGTCCTATTGTGCATAAGGGTGACTATGTGGAGGCCGGTACTGTGTTAGCCGACTCCAGTTCAACCGATCAAGGTGAATTGGCTTTGGGTCAAAATGTACTATGCGCCTTTCTAAGTTGGGAGGGTGGTAACTATGAAGATGCGATCTTAATTAGCGAGGAAATGGTTTGGCTCGATAAATTTACCTCAATCCATATTGAAAAGCACGAGATCGAGGCCCGAGACACAAAACTGGGCCCGGAAGAGATTACACGCGATATCCCGAACGTGGGTGAGGACGCGTTGAAAGACTTGGATGAAACGGGCGTCATCCGCGTTGGGGCCGAAGTCGGTCCTGGTGATATTCTGGTCGGCAAGATTACGCCGAAAGGCGAGACGGAATTAACGCCAGAAGAAAAGTTACTGCGAGCCATTTTTGGCGAAAAGGCACGAGAGGTAAAAGACTCCAGTTTGCGTCTGCCGCCGGGCGAGAAGGGTATTGTCGTCGACGTTCGTGAGTTCTCTCGCGAGGAACATCGTGATTTGCCGACGGGAGTTGATCGCATGGTCCGGGTAATGATTGCGCAGCGACGCAAAATTACCGAGGGTGATAAGATGGCCGGCCGGCATGGCAACAAAGGCGTTATCTCACGAGTAGTCCCGATTGAGGATATGCCCTATCTTGAAGACGGAACTCCGGTTCAGATTATTTTGAACCCGTTAGGTGTACCGGCCCGGATGAATATCGGTCAAA
>JBFGLD010001059.1:0-2909 GCA_041576335.1 Anaerolineae bacterium
AGCAACCACGTGAAATCGACAACCTTTTTCATCCCCATCCAGAAGTGTCTGAGCCGTAAGAAGCCGCTGCAAAAGAGAAGTAGACGCAGATCCGATAAAACGAGGATCCATTAAAGCTTCCCAGGAAAAAGCGCCAGCGCAGTCAACATGAAACTTGATCTGGAAATAGTCTGCCTGAATAGGCTCGCCTCGTTCGTCAGGGATCGGTACATCATAGAAAACTGCAACATCATCGAAGAATTTTACCGTATCCAATTCATAACCCACACGAACAACTTTGGAATGATCCTCGAAAAGACGACAGGCTTGAAGCCAGAAAAAACGGGCTTGATAATCGTCGCCTTGCATACGTGGAATTACAGCGTTGGCCATAACTAAAGCTGCCTTCTTAACAAAAACCGGCACAAATTGTGCCGGTTTAACTTTCTTAGTCTCACGACTGGTTAACTCTAGATTGATTTTGATTTACCTGATAGCGGTAAAATTGATCGTCGGTTCGAGAAAGCATATTCGCAAAATATTATAGCACATAATAAACGCAACTACAAGTGATTGTGGTCACTCTCCTTTGAACCACAACATATAGTAGGGGAATCGCTCAATCCGTCTAAGCAAGAATGGTGCGCCCGTCATTGTCACTAGCAGTCAACAATTGACTCGCCTAGGCTAATGAGCGGCCAAACTGGAATACCACAGACAATAATGACCATAACGGTAACAACAAGCAGAACCACTTCACGCCGAAAGTGAAATTGGGTCACACTTTAGCAACCGTCAGAACTTTTCAAGGCCGATATCAGCCGCTGCAGGAAGTCGTAAATGCGCCTGGTTTGCGCTGCCCCACCCCATTCCTCCCAGAACGCGCACACGGAGGCGCCTGATCCCTCCAGTTCCAGAAAATCCTCCTGCCAGTTGTCCGCCACGCTGATTGGTTTCTGTTGGAGCAATGCACTCAACGTCCCATCAGACAAGACAAGCTGCCAGCCCGGCGGAAACGGGGGTACGGTGTCGCTATCGGGGCGCATCAATAGGGACCAACTCGGCGCTCCACTTACCTCGTGGCTCAGACAATACCGCACGCAAGTCCGCGCCTCTAACCGATATCGTTGTCCAAACCCAGTACCGAAAGGAATGTCGCGTTTAACCTCACTTACGTCCAGACCGAGTAACTCGGCTTCCCGGCGAGCGCTTTGTTTAGCCCGCTGCAAGCGGTTCCGGACGAGCTTCACAATCCCGTAACTCACCGCCCCGAGGATGATCAATACGACGAGGATCTCCATCTTGTTTTAGCCTGGACCTATTCTCGATCCTGAATATCAGACACGTCATAGCCGTTCTTGTTGAGGATTTCAATGAGAGCCGGCGCAGATTCTCCGGGTACTGGATGAGGTCCCAGATGGTGCCGATCAATCCGTCGTACCCGTCCCTTCCGTTGACGATCAACCCTAGAAAGAAGACCGTGAGCGCCGGGATGCCAAAAAGGAGAAGGTCTTTCTTCACTGTCTTTCGCACCGTTCCACACCTGCCTGCAGTGGGAATTGGCCTGGTGGAAACCAGGTCCCCGGGTCTCCATCCGAGACCCCTTGCACCTTTCTGAAGACCCACCGATTTTCTTGACTGTTCCTGGGCTTGGTCTACTGCGGTGCCTCTGTATTTTGTTTCCCGGCAGGTTCATTTAGGATCGAATCCGGGCGGTCTAAAGCCATATCCTGCCAGGACGCCGCATCACCCAGCGGTTCCAGATGGGTGAATACCGTCACGTTAGACAACGCCCGGCGAACATCAGCTTCAAGGCGTTCCAGCGTTTGATGTCCCCGTTGGACGGTCCAGTTACCGGGCACAAGCACGTGAATAGAGACAAAACGACGCGCCCCGGCCTGGCGTGTCCGCATCGCGTGGAATTGAATACCTTCCTGCTCATATTTCGCCAACACGCCTCGAACTGCATTTTGCTCATCGACAGACAGAGCCGCATCCATCAAGCCCGAGATTGTGCGTTTCAGCAGCCACCAGCCCTCCCGAATAATGTTCGCGGCCACAAGTAAAGCAATGATCGCGTCCAAACGTAGCCAGCCGGTGATCGCTACCGCAGCAACGCCAAGGACTACCCCTACCGAGGTCCAAACGTCAGTCATCAAATGGCGTCCGTCTGCCTCGAGTGCAATCGAACTGTGCTGCCGACCGGCCCGGAGTAGTATTCGAGCCACAACCAGATTGATCAATGAGGCCACGACGGATATAGTTAATCCCAAACCAACGTCTGCAATGGGTTGCGGAGTAATCAACCGTTCCCCGGCTGCAACTGCAATACTGATTGCTGCAATTACAATTAAGGTGCCTTCAACGCCGCTGGAGAAGTATTCAGCTTTACTGTGTCCGTAGGCGTGTTCTTCATCGGGGGGCTGGGCGGCGATGGTCAGCATCGCCAGGGCCACGACGGCCCCAATCAAGTTGACCAAAGACTCTATCGCATCTGATAACAGCCCCACCGAGCCGGTAAACAGATAAGCAGCCAGTTTCAGACCGATAGTCAACACTGCTGCGCTAATCGATAACCAGGCGTACCGTGTCAATGATGGTTGGTTCATCCGGTTGAGTTTATATCAAAATTGTCACCAGGGAAATAAGGGCGGTGGTCCGCGGTGCCGCCTATGCTGGTTCTCCGCTCAGGCAAGGACAATCAGTTCTTTACATAGGGATGACGGACTTGAGTGGGTCTCCTTTTCTCAAGTAGCTTTTTAAGATTCTCCCCTTCCTCAGCCATATGTTGCTTAAGTGCCTCTAGTCTATCAGAAAGCAACGCCCCGATGATCCAGTCTAAGGCCCACCCAAGCCCAGGCAAATTGGTGCCAAGCGTGATTTCGGCCATGAACAAGATCTTGCTTCCTCTCGATTTCACCTCAAAAGCA
>JBFGLD010001060.1:0-2909 GCA_041576335.1 Anaerolineae bacterium
GACAACGCAGAAATTGATGATTCGCTCGTGGTATGTCCGGATTGCGAGGCATAATCTCTTCTATCCCAATTTTAGTGTCCGATTATGTAAACTATAATACAGCTTGTTGGGTAATAAGTCAAGTTCGTTGGGTAATAAATTTACGGTGATTAGTCATCTAAATCCTCGAAGATTTCGGCGTCGAAAATGACAGCCGGCTGGTTGTGGTCCGAGGGAGGTAAACGACTGACGAGCTGCCGCTCCAACTGCGCGTTGCGCCGGGCAATGCCGGTAGTCTGGGCGTTTTGAAGCAGTTGCATTTCACGCATAATGGCCAGATTTTCACGGGCATTGTTGAGAAAGGCTGTTTGTTCCGTGGTTTTAATGGTTTTTATCAGCACGATGACACCCCCGACGAGCAGCAGCGTGAGTAGCATAACCATCAAGGCAATAATAATTATCCAGGCCACCGGTTCGCCCTGGCGCGCCAGATCGATCAGCCAGTAGCAGCTAATCGTTAAAACTAGAGACACGCTCAAGGTTACTCTCCAATCACAGTTGAACATAATACGCTCCTGCGGACTCACTGTTATATGATCTGCTCAGCCGATTTGATGTTGCTTACCTAAGACACCTGGTTAGCCTTCATACCTTGATTGGAGTGGGACACCAATTCCAGGGGGATGTTGGTGAGCTGCAGCTCTGATAACTTGGCCACGATAGCCCTGGCTTCGTCGCGATGCCGCTCGTGGAGGCTGCGCTTCAGTTGTAAGCATTCAATTGTCCGTGCCTCAGTCTCGGTGATATTATCGGGTCCGTAAAAGATGTAAAAGGCTAATTTCTTGGGATCAGTCGGTTTTATTTTGGCGCCGGCCTTTTGCCGTTTACCGTTGACAATGGTTAGTTGCAGCGGCGGTGCCTCGACGGCCGGGGCAGATGGTCTCTCAGCGGGGATGCGGCCCACCTCACAACTGGGCTCGAACTTGGCGGGCATAATTTCGCCCCGTGGCAAGTGGTCGAAATCTGCCCGCATAGGCAAGGCAAATTGAAACCGCTTTACCTGATCTGCCGAGATAAAGAAGTCCCCATGACCGTTGAGGTCGGCCAACCTAAACCCCGGTTTGCCCAAAATTCGTGTGCCCAAATTATTGTTGGAAACCTTACCCACAAAGCGGTAGTTCAGATGGTCGAAAAGCTCATTGTCCACCACCTCCGGCTTTTGAGTACCCATCACCAGGTTGACCTTAAATTTGCGTCCTTCCGCCCCTAAGGTATTGGCAATCAGTAGGTTTTGTTCATTTTGGTGCCCAGCTTTGCGCCCCAAAACATGGGTGTCCGACAGTTCATCGGCCACAATCGCAATCCTCTGAACATCACGTCCACGGATGTTGTTTTGCTTGCGCCAGGCCAATTCATTGTAGGCATATTGAAAAGCCCCAGTAATTTCTGCGGGTGTTTTGGCAATCGGCAGCAGCAAGTGATCCAAGTTTTCAAAGCTGCCGGCATCATTGCCGTCCGCTCTAGAGCCCAGCGCATCGTGAGGGTCAATAATAATTAGGCCGAGTTCCGGGGGGGTATAGCTTCGGGTCAGGGCGAAGATGATATTTTCGAGGGCGACACTTTTGCCCGAACCGGTGGCACCGGCAACCAAGGCATGGGGGTGCGACTCGCTGAAGCGATACTCGATGCGCTTTTTGTACTCCGTCATGCCAATGGCTCGCCCCTGCAGGTCCGATAATCGATAATTGACCCAATATCCATGGGGTAATTGCAGGAGATAATAAATCACCGAATTATCCCACTCTGCATAGGATTTCACGCCGGCCGCTTTGCCCACGTTGGTACTCAGCTTCAACCAACGCTGATGTAAATCGCTGTACTTAGCGATGTCGTGCAGAGATGGCTGGATTGGCACGGCAATATGCCGGGCCCCACGGATTAATTTACCGATCCGGGCTTCGGAATAGCCTTGCATGTGGAAGATAGGGCTGATGCGATTGATACGCCGCATGGCCCACTGCCCCACCGGACCCAATTCCGTCTGGACCGGGTATGGTCGGGCTGAGGCGGGCGGCTCCATCAACTTACTCTCCGCCGGGTGAGTAACGGGCTCAATAACTTCTCCAAGATGGGAAATCCAATTAGCTGCCATCCTAATGACCTGCAAATAGTAATTGTAAATATTATTGTCAAAAAGCTTTTTAGCTCAAACTTTACCCAAATCCGGCCCTTTTTAGGGTTGTTCTCGGAAATTACGGTAATTATTGCAATATTATTTACATCATATATAGCAAAATTATGTAAGACCGGTCTTGACCTGAGATGCGCCGGCGACACCTATACCAGACAATGGGTAGGCCAGCCGCATCATTGGCCTGTGTACCGCAGGGTTTGACAATGTGTTAATTTGAATATGGGGCCGGAAAAAACGAGACGTACGATGAATGAGCCATGGGGCGCAGTCCACAATAGCTGAGAATCGGTCGGGACTGGGCCAGGGGCCGGGCGTGACTGGGAGGGCAGAACGAGTCGTGATAACGATTTTAATATTTAAGGTGCCCATCCCGACCGGCTGGCCGGGTTGCCGTAATAGGGAAGATTGTGATAGAATAGAGATACCCATTCAAAACCTCGTATGGTTTTTGGGGTATACCCGGCGAGGGGCGGCCAACCTGTCTTGCCGGGTATTTTTTATGGTATTGATTCGATTGTTTTAGACTTACCCCGGTATTAACAACGGGCCGGGAGGTAAGGCCGCTGCCTCGTGCTGCCGAGGGGGCCATTGAGTCGGCGTGCGCAGAGTGCCGGCCCACGACGAAGCGACCAAGTAGGTCGCTAGCGATGTCAACAGGCGTGGCCCTCGTGGGCGTTACCTCATTGTTGTCATGTTCATACCACAGCTTTTTAATTTTGTCAAATAGGGCAGCCTA
>JBFGLD010001061.1:0-2908 GCA_041576335.1 Anaerolineae bacterium
CAAGAAGATATTCGCAGGCAGGGTCCAGCAGTGGACCGTAAACCCGTTTTACGCGTGGAAGATGTGACCGTGCTGGACGAAAATGAGCTGCCCCTTATCCAGAATTGCTCGCTCAAGATTCATCAGCAGGAGATTTTGGGCGTAGCCGGCGTGGCCGGCAATGGGCAGCAAGCGCTGGCTGAAAGCATTGTCGGTATTCGCCCGCTGAGTCGGGGCAGAATATTGATCGACGAGACCAGTGTTGCCGAGTCGGAAACCGTCAAGCTGCTTGAAACGTTGGTCACCTACATTCCTGAAAACCGGCTGCAAGACGGATATTTACCCGCCGCCACTGTGGCTCAAAATCTCATTCTTGGCTTTCATCGGCGGGAACCTTACAGCAAAAACGGGTTTCTAGACTGGAAAAAGATTTATCAGGCGACCCGCAAGCTGATTGCTGAATATAATATTCTAACCTCAGGTCCGGAAGATACCGCGGCTAATCTGTCGGGGGGGAATATTCAGCGCGTGATGATCGCCCGGGCCTTCTCCTACCCGGCCAAGTTATTGGTTGCTCATAACCCCACCCAGGGCTTGGATATCCCTTCGATGGAGGCTGTCTACTCAAAAATGCTGGCCCAAAACGAGCAAGGCGGCGCGACGTTGTTGATTTCCGAAAACCTGGATGAACTCCTCCTCCTCTGCGATCGAATCGCTACAATTTATCGGGGCGAAATATTAGGCATTTTAGAAAGAGATGCCTTTGACAAATATGAAATAGGACGGTTGATGAGTGGAATTAAAAGTGTCAGCTGATCAAACAACGAAAAAGAGTTTTGACCTAAAAGCCGTCGCCGGGCGATTCGTACCCTATGTCATCGCCGTACTCGCAGCCTTTGCCGCCGTGGGGATTCTCATCGGCTTGATGGGCTTTGATGTGGTTAGAGCCTACACGACGATCTTGTTTACCTCATTTAGAACGCCAAACGGTTTTATCCAAACCTTGCTAAAATTCGTCCCCTTGGTTCTCCAGGCTCTGGCTTTTACGGTACCGCTGGCCGCCGGCAAATTCAACATTGGGGGTGAAGGACAACTTATCGTGGGCGCGATTGGGGCCACCGCCGTTGGAATTGTCTTTGGCGATCTGCCCTTGGTTTTGTTGCTGCCCTTGGTGATTTTGGCCGGAGCGTTCTGTGGCGCAATTTGGGGCGCTATTCCCGCCTGGCTGCTCTATCAATTTAACATGAATGAGATTCTGACCACCGTATTGCTGAATTTCGTCTCCTTCAGCATCATCGACTACGTGGCCACGGAGATCTGGCGTGATCCGGCCGCCGGGCATCCGACCACCATTCCAATTGGGTCGGGTGGTGAGTTACCCCTACTCATCTCCAGCCCGCCGTTACATACCGGCATTATCCTGGCGTTGTTGATTGCCGTGGCCGTCTACATATACACGGACAAAACCTCTGCCGGGTATGAGTTGATTGCGACCGGGGCCAATCCCCGTGCTTCCGGAGTGTACGGTATCTCTGTTCGCCGCATTTTTATGCTCTCTTTGATCATCGGTGGGATGTTGGGCGGTCTTTCGGGGTCTATTGAAGTGGCCGGTAACCATCATCGTCTCATCGAGGGCCTGCAGTCAAATTTTTTGCTGCTGGGCATTATTATCGGCTTGATTGCCAAGGGCAATAATCTGGCCGTGCCGTTTGTCGCCTTTTTTATCGCTATCCTCGAGGTTGGGGCCAGCGCTATGCAGCGCACGCTCTCTATCCCCGGTGAGATGGTTCTAATCGTGGAAGCCCTTATTTTACTCTTTGTCCTGTTATCAGACGTGTTCAGGAGACGGTGAGCTATGGAGCAATTTGAGATACAACTGGTCGATTTCGCCAAATTGGTCATTCTGGCTTTGGTGCCCTACGTCTTAGCCAGCCAGGGAACCATGCTCGGGGGCAGAACCGGCATTTTTAGCGTGGCCCAAGAAGGCATTATGCTGGTTGGGGCTTCAGTGGGGTTTTTGGGGGCCTACCTCTCTGACAGTCTGGTGATCGGTATCCTATCCGCCGTTGCGATCGGCGGCTTGTTTGGCCTGGCTTTGGCCTATTTCACTACCACCCTCAAGATGAACCAATTTGTTATTGGCCTGGCCCTCTTTTTTATTGGCCTGGCCTTATCCACCCTCTTCTTCAAAATTGCGATTGGGGTGACGCTGCGGCCACCCCTTATTCCGACGCTGCGAGATGTGGCTATTCCCGGCTTGGCGCAGATTCCGATAATCGGCCCGATCTTCTTTCGCCAAAATTTGTTGGTCTATTTCACTGTTTTACTGTCGGCTTTGCTCTACTATCTCCTCTACCAAACCAGCCTGGGTTTAGAATTAAGATCCGTCGGGGAAAATCCCAAAGCGGCAGACAGCTTAGGGGTCAACGTCACCGTGATGCGCTACGCCACAGCCACTGTGGGCGGGATGTTGATGGGGATTGCCGGGGCCTATCTGCCTATGGTTTACACCGGTACCTTCACCGAGGGGATGGTCAGAGGTCGTGGCTGGATCGCCATTGCCCTGACCTTTTTTGGCGGATGGCAGCCCCACACGATCTTCTTTGGGGCGCTGTTCTTTGCCGCGGTTGAGGTGCTGGCCCTGCGCGCCCAAATTTTGGGTACCGTCCCCCATCAGGTGTTGCTGACCATCCCGTTTGTCGTGACCCTGCTGATTATGATCTTTGGCTCAAGATGGACCCGCGTACCCGGCTTTTTGGGCAAGAATTATGAT
Organism: Anaerolineae bacterium; assembly: GCA_041576335.1. GTDB lineage: Bacteria > Chloroflexota > Anaerolineae > 4572-78 > J111 > JANQQF01. The sequence goes on from JBFGLD010001061.1 coordinate 2,753, forward strand.
CGGGAAAAGCGGTCGGTGTTGTAAATTCCAGTTATCCCACAAATTTAACCACGAATGACGCGCATAGCCGAATAACACGAATTTTTTGTATTAGTCAGAGACATGTTGCCGTCAAGAAAATGCAGAAATTCCCTCATCAGGGCCGTATATACGGTA
>JBFGLD010001062.1:0-2905 GCA_041576335.1 Anaerolineae bacterium
GAGTTTTGACGAAGCGATGCAGCTGATGGCAGCCGATAGACTGGTTTGGACCGCCAAAGACTACGGCCCGTTTGGCAACGGGCACGGTTTGCCCGGTCACATTGCCGAGTGCGACCCCCAGTTTTCTGAACTTGTGTATAAGAGGTGGCTGCGCTAAATAAGGGCTTAACCGTCCAACTCAGCATTGGTTGAGTGACCAAGGTAATATATACACTGGGTGGCTCGTCCCCGTTCATATAATGGGACGAGCCACTGCATTAGGTTAAGAAATCGCTCTTGATACGTCTCTGTTACGCTTATCGTCCCCGGGACGAGCGGGGAAAAGCCTCAGGACGTCCCCGGGTAGAGTATGATCGTAGCTGCGATGGCCTTGGTTTCTACCAGAATAGATTTTGTGGTATCATTTCAATTGTTCTCAAATTCGGAAACTTGGAAGGTCATTAATGCCTCGCTTTTCGTTTGTTAATCTGAGGGTCCGTCTCCTGCTGCTGGTTCTCCTGGCTATTGTTCCGGCGTTGGTATTGATGCTGCATCGAAACATCGAATTACGCCGTCTGGTTGTGGCCGATGTTAAAGAAGAAGCACTGCGACTGGCCCGACTTGCCGCCAGCGATCAGCAAGACTCAATCCGGGATGCACGCCAACTGCTGTTCGCCTTGGCTCAACTTTCCGAGGTGCGCAGCGCCAATCCCGATACATGCTCTGCATTCTTTGGCCAATTGCTGAGGCAATATCCGCAATATACGCTGCTTGGCGTAATTTCTCCGGATGGGGACATCTTCTGTAATGCCTATCCCACCAGCGGCCCGATCAACATAGCTGATGAAGCCTATTTTCAACGCGTGCTTCAAACCCGTGATTTCGCTATTAGTGATTATGAAACTAATGATATCAGCAAGAAAGCGACCCTTAACTTTGGTTATCCTGTCCTAAACGAACTAAACGAGGTTCAAGGGGTTGTATTCGCCGCGCTAGATTTAACTTGGCTCAATCGGCTCGCGGCCGAAGCGCAACTACCGGAGAATTCGACGTTTACGGTCGTCGATCGTAACGGAACGATTTTAGTGCGCTATCCCAACCCTGAGATTTGGGTTGGCCGGTCGATGCCGGAGTCAGCGATTGCTGACCATATTCGAATACAGCCCGGAGAAGGTACCCTTGAAGCTGAAGGTGTGGACGGCATTCCACGTCTTTATGCCTTTTCGCCCTTGTATGGCGCACCAGGAAGCGGCGAGGTCTTCGTTAACATCGGCATTCCAACCGCGCTGGCTTTTGCCGATGCCAATCGCGTGTTGGTCCGTAATCTGATCACCTTAGGCTTGGTCACCCTGCTATCCCTGGCCGCAGCCTGGTTTGGTGGTGATTTGTTTGTTTTACGGTGGGTGCGCGTACTGGTTCAGGCAACCAGGCAGCTCAGTGCGGGCGACCTTAGCGTTCGGACCGGCTTGCCCTACGGTCAGGGAGAGTTGAGCCAGCTTGCTTATGCGTTTGATGAAATGGCGGATTCGCTCGAGCGACGCGTGGCCGAGCGAGATCTGGCTGAAGAAGCACTGCGAGAGAGCCAGCGAACGCTGTTGACCCTATTGAGCAACCTGCCCGGTATGGCCTATCGCGGTCGCAACGATGAGCTGCGGACGATGGAGCTCGTCAGTGAAGGTTGTTTTGAGCTAACCGGTTTTCAGCCCGTCCAGTTGATTGAAAACTCTAATCTCGCCTACATCGATCTGATCTATCCCGACGATCGCGATTCGGTACTGCATGAGGTGCGTTCTGCCTTGCAAGACGTAAAGCCTTTCCAGGTCATCTACCGCATTACCACAGCTCACGAAGAAGAAAAGTGGGTATTAGAAAAAGGGCGCGGCGTTTTTTCCGGAGACGGTAGCCTGGTAGGGGTGGAAGGGTTCATCACCGATACAACGGAGCGTGTACTGGCCTACCAGATGCTTGAGCAGCGGGTGGCCGACCGCACCCGAGAGTTGTCGGCCCTATATGACGTAACGGCAGTGGCTAGCAAGTCCCTGGAATTGAGAGATACGTTAGAGCAGTCGCTCGAGCAAGTGTTAACCGTGATGAGCTATAAGGCGGGCAGCATTCATTTGGTTGATGAGACGAAAAATGAGCTGCAATTGGCCGTCTGGCGCGGGCTGCCGTCAAAACTTGTGGCCGAGATGGGCTCGCTACTGCCGGGTAGTGGATTGCCGGGCTGGGTTATCGAGCACGAGGAACCACTGGTTGTACCAGATCTTGCCCGGGATGAGCGGGTGTCCCCGGCCATCTTGGAGGACGGTTTTCAAGCTTACATCGGAGCGCCCATGCGTGCCAGAAGGCGGGTTTTGGGGGTATTGAGCGTAATCGGCAAAGAGGGGCAGGAGTTCAAAATGGAAGAAGTGGCTTTATTAGCTTCCATCGCCGATCAAATTGGGGTGGCGGTAGAGAATGCCCAGCTGTACGCAGCCGAACGACAGCGGCGCCATCAAGCGGATACGCTGCTGCAGGTTGCTTCGGCCGTTGGTTCAACCCTTTATTTGGATGAAGTTTTGGCCCGCATTTTAGACCAACTGCATCGTGTAGTTGACTACGATAGTGCCTCGGTCCAGCTTCTCGAAGAAGGCAAGCTGCAGGTGATCGCCGCGCGTGGTTTTGCCGATATACCGCGAGTCTTGGGGATTACCTTTTCCTTAAATGACACGCCCAATCATAAGGTGGTGGCCGAGGGTTGCCCCGTCAACTTGGCCGACGCGCCGGCGCTCTACCCGGCTTTTCGCCGGCCTCCCTTTGCCCATATCCGCAGTTGGTTAGGCGTACCCCTACACGTGCAGGAGCAAATTATTGGCATTATTACCATCGATCGTCAACAGCCCGGCGGGTATGACCAGGAAGAGGTGCGGCTCACAACCGCGTTTGC
>JBFGLD010001063.1:0-2905 GCA_041576335.1 Anaerolineae bacterium
AATTGGAGTATTTTCATGCCAAGCTTAACAAAGATGTCGATGTTGAGGTTCTGCCCCAAGGTCAGAAGGAAGCCGTTACCGCTTTGCTTAACAACTGGAGCCCGCTCATCAGCGCCATGTTAAACATCACCCCTAATCACTTGGATCGCCACCCCTCAATGAAGCATTATGTGCAGGCTAAACGAGCCATTATAAATTACCAAGGTCCGCAGGGACGGCTCATAATGAATTTGGATGATGATATGACCCGAACCATTGGTAATCAATTTGGTGCTAAAACGCATTGGTTTAGTCTAGAAGCTCAAGTGCCTGGCGGCGCCGGGCTAATTGGCAACAACGTTGTGCTGTTTGACCCGGACGGTAGACAGCATCGCCTGGCCGGCAAGCAAGAAATAAAGCTGCGCGGCATGCATAATCTCAGTAATGTTTTAGCTGCTTGCCTCATAGCCCGGGAGGCTGGCGTTTCGGAAGACGCTATGCGTCAGGTAGTGACCACCTTTACCGGCGTTGAGCACCGCCTGCAGTTGGTTCGAGAGTACAAGGGTGTACGATACTATAACGACAGTATTGCTACGAGCCCTGAGCGGTTAGTGGCTGCCCTGCGCTCCTTTAGGGAACCGATTGTGTTGCTGGCCGGCGGGCGAGATAAACACCTGTCGTGGGAGAGTGCGGCGCGCTTTATCCTTCATAAAACCCGCAGGGTAATCCTGTTTGGCGAAGCGGCTGAGCTTATTGCCACAGCCATCAGCAAGGCCCGTCGAGAGGTTGTGAATCCCGATACTTTAGTTGAGCGCTGTGGCTCGCTGGAAGAGGCGGTGGACTTGGCAACTCAGATAGCCCAGCTTGGCGATATCGTGCTGTTATCACCGGGATGCGCCAGCTTTGATGCATTTCGCAGTTTTGTCGAACGAGGCGAAAGGTTCAACGAGTTGGTACTCGGATTGTAGGGGGTGGACTGCCGGTCGTGCGTCGGATGTTATCTTTTTGAGGCGGGTGAATACTCACTTTTTTGAAGTATTTGCCCATTACCAATCACTATTTACCAATTTATGGCTCAATCAAAACCAGAAGATTTACCCAAATATGATTACCTGCTAATTGTCACCGTAGCAGCCTTGCTGATAATCGGGTTGATGATGATATACAGCGCTACCTTTGCCCTCGGCTATCAGCTGCACGATCAGCCGACTTATTATTTTATTCGGCAACTATTATGGATGGGCCTGGGCTCGCTGGTCCTGATCGTTGTCGCCCGAATTGAGTACCATACCTGGCGACGCTACTCAATACCGATTATGGCGGTTACGATTCTCTTGTTGGGGTTGGTGCTTGTCATTGGCCAGGTACGTTTTGGCGGACAGCGCTGGTTGTTTAACGGGTCAATCCAGCCCTCGGAATTTAGCAAACTGGCGACTGTGATTTATATTGCGGCCTGGCTTTCATCTAAGGGTCAGCAAATTCGCAAAGTAAGTTATGGACTCATCCCTTTTGCGATATTACTTGGATTTATTACCGGCCTAATTGTGCTGGAGCAACATCTAAGCACGGCAGTCCTGATTGCCTCTACAGCCCTGGCCATGTTTTTCATCGCCGGAGGAAATCTGTGGCAGATTATCGTTAGCGGCCTGTTGGGTGGCGTAACCTTTGCCTTTTTTATTTCGCGTTCGGCCTATCGTATAACGCGCTTAACCACGTTTCTCGATCCGCTCAATAGCGATCCCCTGGGGGAAGGGTATCAGATACGCCAGATTCTAATCGCCCTGGGGTCAGGAGGGCTAACAGGGCTGGGCTTGGGCGCTAGCCGGCAAAAGTTTGGCTACATCCCTGCCTCACACACTGACGGTATTTTTGCCATTTTAGGGGAAGAGTTGGGGCTGATTGGTGGCTTGGTTGTGCTGGGTTTGATCGCCTTTCTGGCTTATCGAGGTTTTCGAATTGCTTTGGCTGCGGTTGATCCCTTCGGCACAATCTTGGCTTCGGGTATTACGTGTAGCCTGGTCTTTCAAGCAATAGTTAATGTTGGGGTCATAACGGCCAGTTTGCCTTTTACCGGTGTCCCGCTGCCTTTCATTAGCTTTGGCGGCTCGTCGCTAATGGTCAGTATGGCCAGCGTTGGGCTGCTACTAGCTGTCTCTCGGCGCACAATGCCGGATGATGAGCAACGGGCCGAAGAAAAGGAGCGCCGTGAGGTTAATTATATCAGGCGGCGGCACCGGCGGGCACGTTTATCCAGCCCTGGCCGTGGTGCAGGAGCTAAAGCAGCAGCTCGCTGAACTCGATATCCTTTGGGTTGGCAGCCCTGAAGGTATGGAGCAAACTCTGGTTACGCGGGCAGGTTTAACATTTGAAGCAATTTCGGCGGCCGGTTTACGCGGCAAAAATCCGGTGGTGTTTGCGCGTAGTTTGTGGGCCTTAAGCCGAGGGTATGGCCAAAGTCTGCGGGTAATTAAACGCTTTCGGCCTGACCTTTTGTTCGTGACGGGCGGATACGTGTGCGTGCCGATTACCCTGGCTGCGCGTCGCGCCGATTTAGCAGTGATCATCTATCTACCGGATATTGAGCCCGGTTTGGCCATCAGGTTTTTGGCCCGATTTGCCGACCGGGTGGCCGTAACGGTGCCTGAAGCCCAACAATTCTTTAGGCCCGGACTGACCGTGACCACGGGCTATCCGGTCCGTCCCGAGTTAGTAGCCGCCTTTCAGCGGGGTGGCAAACCTGCCGCCCGGCGTCAACTGGGGTTGGCCGAGAAACTGCCGGTCTTGCTCATCTTTGGCGGAAGTCAAGGTGCGCAGAGTATCAATCGGTCCGTGACCGATCAGCTCGAGGTCTATCTTGAGGTCAGCCAGATAATTCACGTGACCGGAGCCCTGGACGAAGCCTGGGTCCAGGCTAAACGGGCTGACT
>JBFGLD010001064.1:0-2904 GCA_041576335.1 Anaerolineae bacterium
CAGTACCGCCCACAATCAGGTCGGGGTCGAGGTCAGCCACCTGGATGGCAATGGCCGAGAAGTCCGTTGTTTCGGGTGCATAGATTTCGTCAAAAACAAGCTCCATACCGGCACCGGTGAGAAGCTCTTTGAGCCGCTCCATCACCCCCAGGGTAAAGGGGTCGTCCTGGCTGACAATGGCGAAGGTGCTGGGTTGTTGGTCTGCGGGCAAACTCAGTAGATAATCGGCAAAGGGATCGGCCTGCTGGGAGCCACGCGCGGGCTGGGCAAAGAAGAGATTGGTCAAGCCCCGGTTGAACACATCAGGCGCACCGCCGGCCGGTTCGACAAAGGCATAGCCGTACCGGGCTGCCACCTCGGACGTGGGAATGACCAGGAAGCTGGAGAAGGGTCCAACCACCAACTCAACCTTGTCCACGGTAATTAACTTTTCATAGTCGGAGACGGCTGTGTCTTGATCGCTGGCATTATCGAGTACGCTCAATTCAACCGGGCGTCCGAGGAGGCCACCGGCTTCATTGACCATAGCGGTCCATACTTCATACCCCTCTTTAGCCGCCGTGCCCGGCTCGCTAAAGCGGCCGCTTAGCGGCAAAGATACGCCGATAGTAATGGGGCCCTCTGCGCCGGCTTCTTCCACCGTTAATTCTTCGGTAGTCTCTATTGCGATTGTTTCTTCCGTAGGCGCTGCCGCTTCGGCGGGTTGGGGAGTAGCCGTTGGTACGGCAGGGGGAGCGACTTCCGGAACTGTCGCAGAACCGCAGGCAGCCAGTAGCGAGGATAGGACAAAAATAACCAGCATCAAATGGATACTCCTCATTGTGTATCCTCCTTTTGTAAAAACTAATATTAAATAACCAATCTTAAGAATTCATTGAAATACTTAAGGATACCGTAATTTTTGATTTCTGCCTCCTTTCTTCTCTTTCATTCTCCAATCGTAACTATTTCGGCAATGTCATATTTGGCTCTGAGCGGGTCTTTGACCCGCGAAATAATTGAAAAACCGGCGGCGTCGGGCCTAACACGCCGGTCACAGACCGGCTTCGAGCGGGAAAAAAACAGTTACCACTAATCTTCTATACCGGCCATACGACCCAACACGTCGAACAGCGCTGCAAAGTCAAGGTGATCTAATTTCATCCCGCGGGCGGCCGTCAGAAGTTCGTTGGTTACCGAAGTTGTGGGCAGCGGAACATCAAGTTCGCGTCCCAGGTCAAGGGCCAAAAGCATATCTTTTTGCATCATGTTGCAATCAAACCAGGCCTCGTCAGGCTGTTCAAGCACAAATGGCCCCCGATAAATGACCATAGGCGAGGCAATGACGCTGTTGAGCAATACCTCAACGGCCATCTCACGGGAAATACCGCTTTTTTCCGCTAAGAGTACGCCTTCGCTGAAAGCTAACATCTGGACGGCTAGGCTCAAGTTAGTGGCAATCTTCATCGCAACTGCCAAGCCGTTACTGCCCACGTGGAACACTTTGGGGCCGATATCCTTTAAAACGGGCAAGGCATTTTCAAAAGCCTCCTTATCGCCCCCGACCATAATCGATAATTTGCCTTCTTCGAGGGTGATCACGCTCCCCGAGACCGGGGCATCAAGCATACGTGCGCCGGTTTCATTGGCGACTTGAACCGCCAATTCTTTGCTGTAACCGGGACTCATTGTAGACATGTCAACATAAATCTTTTCAGGCGTTAATCCGGCCAATATGCCTTGCGGCCCCTGGGTGATGGCCTGAACAGCTTGGGTACTGGTGACCATCGAGAAAATAATGTCTGCGGCTTCAGCAACGGCCCGGGGTGAACCGGCCCAGTGCATGCCCTGGGCAATCAAAGGTTCCGCTTTCGACTTGGTGCGATTATAGCCGGTGACCGCATGTCCTGCGTTAAGCAGGCGGGTAACCATGCCGCCGCCCATGACGCCAAGACCAACATATCCAATATTTGCCATAACTATCTCCTAATTGATTTGTTGTAACATGACCGGCACTAACTATTTAAGAGGCACAGGCAGCCGTTCAGGTGATTTACTGGTTTGACCGGCTTTCAATTAGGGTCTGGTAGGCTTCTTTGGCGCGTCGGTTATGTTGAGCCACCAAAGCGACGAGACCCTCGACGTCACGATTTTCTAACAGTCTGATCATTTGGCCGTGTTCCTCGTGTGCCTCAGACATTCGCGACGAAATAAACGACTCAAAATAGAAATGTCGCAGACGGTCTCGACTGTCCAAGGCCCGGTTGGTAAATTCGAACAGCAGCTTCAACTCGGTGATACGGGCAATAAACACATGGAACTGATTATTAAGATCATACCAACGGTCTGCGTCACCTGCCTGTAAAGCAGTCGTCATTTTGTCAACTAGATGCCGTAGATGAGCCAGATCAGCCTTGGTTACTTTGGTGGCGGCTGCTCGGACGGCGGCACTTTCCAACGCCTCTAATAGCACGAAGATTTCGTTGACGGTATCGGGGGAGATTTCGGAGACAGTTGCACCGGTGTGGGGGGTAATTTCGACCAGGCCTTCAGCCTGGAGTCGCTGCAAGGCGCCCCGGATTGGAATGGGGCTAACCTCCAACTCGATACTGAGGGTGTCCATCACTAATTTTGCGCCCGGTTCAAGCCGGCAGCGCACAATGGCTTCACGCAGGATGTCATATACGAATTCTTCTTTGGTGCGATGTGATTTTTTAATCGGCTGAGTGAGGAGCATAAGCGAAGCCCTTGTGGCATGCCAAAATTCCAGTAGGATATATCGTATAGGATATAGGATTGGCCATTTTTGTCAAATTATCGGCGGGTAGTTTCGGTATATCATAAATTTTTTTGATAAATCTTTACCAATAGTGGCTCGTGCGCCTCGGGACAACGCCTGTTGATAGGCATCGATCACGCCCCCAC
>JBFGLD010001065.1:0-2902 GCA_041576335.1 Anaerolineae bacterium
ATGGCCATTGAAAACGTTAGTTTTGAGATTAAACCCGGTCAACTGGCGGCGCTGGTCGGCCCCAGCGGGGCCGGCAAAACCACTATCACCTACCTGCTACCCCGGCTGTATGATCCCACCCAGGGCCGGATATGCCTGGATGGGCACGATTTGCGAGATGTCACCCAAAAGTCGTTGGTTTCGGCCATTGGCATGGTGACCCAAGAAACGTATCTGTTTCACGATACCATCAAAGCCAACTTGCTGTACGCCAAACCGGACGCGACTCAGGCAGAAATTGAAGCCGCATGCGAGGCGGCCAATATTCATCACTTTATTGCCGGGTTACCGGATGGGTATGAAACGGTGGTGGGTGAGCGGGGCTATCGTTTGAGTGGAGGCGAGAAGCAGCGGGTCGCCATTGCTCGGGTTATTCTAAAAGATCCGCGACTTTTGGTCTTGGACGAGGCCACCAGCAGCCTTGACAGTCAGAGCGAGGCGCTCATTCAAGAAGCCCTGGAACGGATCATGCAAGAGCGGACCAGCTTGGTGATAGCCCACCGGCTCAGTACCATCTTGGCCGCCGACGTGATTTTGGTGATGGATCAGGGCCGCCTGGTCGAACAGGGCCACTGCTCCGGCTCTCGGTCTGCTCATGAAACGCTGTTAGCCCAGGATGGCCTTTACGCTCGCCTTTATGAGACGCAGTTTCGGCATGCGTCGTATCCGGAGGATGAACCTAATACTGTTGGTAATTTCTGAAATGCGAAGCAGCGTAGCAATATCGAGCACTACTTAGATGAAAAGACTAGTCTATTAGAGTGGCCCGAAAACTGTGGTATTGCTTGCTTACGCTCCGGGCGACACCTGGGAAACCAAATCCTCATACAATAACAAAAGATTAAAGAAATTATTTAAGCCGGCCCCTTAAACCATTCTTCCTCTGGCAACTCGGTGGCGCCGGTCATAATAGCCACCACCTCCGACATTCTGAAATCTTGTGGCCGAACGATGGCCGCCCGTCGCCCGTGGCGATGAATATGAATCCGATCTGCTATTTCAAACACATGCGGCATATTGTGACTAATGATAATCACCGGCAAGCCGCGTTCACGGACCTTATGGATCAATTCCAAAACCATCGTCGATTCTTTCACCCCCAGGGCGGCGGTCGGTTCATCCATAATGATCACGTTTTGGGCAAATGCGGCGCTACGAGCCACCGCCACCCCTTGTCGCTGCCCACCGGATAGGGTTTCAACGGCCTGCGTCATCGATTGGATGCGAAACTTTAGATCCTTCATATATTCGGTCGCATCGGCCAACATTTTTTTCTTGTCTAACATTCGAAAGACCGACCCCAAAATGCCTGGGCGGCTAATTTCCCGGCCCAGGAACATATTCTCTACAATGTTAAGGGCCGGAGATACGGCTAAATCCTGATAAACCGTCTCAATGCCATACTTCCGGGCATCGATTGGCGTTTGGAAGTGAACCTCTTTGCCGTTGACAAAGATCTGCCCTGCGTCAGGAATTAAAGCCCCGGCCAGGGCCTTAATCAAGGTCGATTTGCCGGCCCCATTATCACCGATGACGGCCAGGATTTCGTTAGGATAGAGATTAAAATCAGCCCCGTCCAGGGCCACAACGTGGCCATAATGTTTTACTAGACCACGGGCTTCCATGGCGTACTCATTACTGGCAACTCCACTACTACCAGCCATTATCCTCTCCTTTGCGATAGCTGATCAACGGAAACGGCGAGAATAACCAAAACACCCGTAACCAACCATTGATAAATTGAAGGAACGCCGATCAGAGTCAATCCATTGCGAAATACACCCACAATTAAGGCACCCAACAGCGTTCCAAGTACGTTACCACGCCCGCCAAACAGACTGGTTCCGCCCAGTACGACTGCGGTGATACTCTCCAGGTTGGCATTCTGTCCGGCTTGGGGATCGGACACGCCGGTGCGGGCAATCAGCAACAGACCGGCAATGGCATAGAACAGTCCGGCCGCGGCATAGACCCCAACGAGCAGCCGATCCGTGCGGATACCCGCTAATCGGGTGGCCTCCGGGTTGTCGCCCACAGAATAGATGTGCCTGCCAACCGCCGTTTCTCGTAATACAAACCAGGTGATAAAAAACAGTACCAGCATTAACACCGATCCATAGGTGACTTGTGTGCCACCGATGGCAAATGTCTCGCCTAAGAAGGTAAACCAGACAGAGTCTGTCAATCTGACCGTGGTGGTGGTATAAATACGGCTTAGGGCAAAAGCAATATTAAACATACCCAAGGTGACGATAAAGGGCGGCAGCCGTAATTTAGTCACCAGCAAGCCATTAACCAGTCCGAACAACGCCCCAACGCCAAAGCCAATCAGGATAGCTAGTGGCGCGGGGATACCGTTGTTGATAAATATACCGGCCATCAACACCTGGCTCAAGGCCATAATCATTCCGTTGGATAGATCAATCCCCGCCGTCAAGATGATGAGGGTCTGCCCAATCGCCAGAGTACCGACGACCATAACCTGCTGTAGAACGAGTGACAAGTTGGTTCCGGTTAGAAAGCGCTCAGACTGTATGCTAAAAAACAGACCGGCCAACACTAAGGCTAACAGTGGCCCAACGATAGGCGGAACAGATAGGCCTCGCAATCCTGAAAGAAAGTCTCTTTCCCCCACTTTACTCTGAGATGTCATAACTTCCTCACTCCATTATCTAATTTTAAAGGTGGGCGACTGCCACCTTCAGCGTGGCAGCTACCCACCTTGTATCACCTGTTTAACGGACTATTTATTCGCCCCAGCAGTTCGCTAAACCGAATTCCGTATCTTCACTGTCAACCCCATCAACCGGGTTGTCAGTGATGAGGGTCACGCCGGTATCGGTGTAGCCCGAAGGCCCGTTGC
>JBFGLD010001066.1:0-2902 GCA_041576335.1 Anaerolineae bacterium
CAGCCCCTTTTTTTCGCTTTATGGTACTCCATTTACTATGACCAGACATGTCAATACCTCTTCTAAATAACAGAATTCTGGCTTACAAATAACGCACTCATTTAAGATATTGTTTGGCCGTTTTGAAACATTCTTGATTTCAAGTTTTGATATTATATCATCAAGGTCAAATTCCTGCCAGAGTTATGAAAGACGGCATACGGCTGCTGAAATGCCCACTTTCATTTTCCGGCAGAGGTCTGCTCCCCGGAGGGGCTTCGCTGTAACTGTTCACGTTGCAAAACCTACCCGATTTGAGATACACCGGCGGGCGCACATCGCGTCACGCCTCAACTACTTGTTTGCAGCGCAGTTCGGCAAAAACCGGGGCTCCAGCCCGACCGGCCAGCTTGACAAACCTCGTTTAAATAAAAAAACCTGGATAAACTCGCCAGGTTGTTTTGACTCTTTGTGGTTTAGTGGTATTTAGCCGGCAACAGACGAAACGGACGGTATGTTCCGGCTTATCACTGCCAATTTCAGAAAAACCGGCTGGGGCAAGCTGCCCGCCCGGTTGTATAGTGTCTGCTCTAGGTTTCGTCAGCTACATCGCGCTCAAATTCGTCGTAATCATCGTCATCGCGATTTTTGTTCCAGCGTACCTCGCGGGGTTTGCTGCCGTCAGCCGGGCCGATGACGCCTTCCTCTTCAAGTTGATCCATCAAGCGTGAAGCCCGCGGGTAACCGATCCCCAACCGGCGTTGGAGCAGGCTGGTAGAGGCTCGATCCGACTCGATAACCAGCTTGACCGCTTCCTCCAGCAGGTCATCTTTGTCGGCTTCAGCCAGAATATCGTCCCACGGCAGTTTGTCAGAGTCTGATTCGTCTTGAACATCGCTCTGTATCGTTGGGGTGGGGGTGACCCTGGCAGCATGCCAGAATTCAACGATATTCTTGATCTCGGCATCAGAAACAAAGCATCCCTGCAGCCGGGCTAACTTGGGCGACTCGGTAGCCATATACAACATGTCGCCTCGACCTAGAAGTCGTTCGGCACCCGGCGTATCTAATATTACCCGGGAGTCAATTTGGCTGCTGACGGCAAAAGCGATGCGGGTAGGGAAGTTCGCCTTGATTAAGCCGGTAACCACGTCGATCGACGGGCGCTGAGTGGCGATAACCAAATGGATCCCAGTCGCCCTGGCCATCTGGGCAATGCGGCAAATATGGCGTTCAACTTCATCGGGAGCCATCATCATCAGGTCGGCCAGTTCGTCGATAACCACGACCATATACGGCAGCTGTTCACCCCTGGCCCCTACTTTTTTGTTGTAACTGCTGATGCTGCGTGTCCCGGCTGCGGAAAATAACTTATAGCGGCGTTCCATCTCACGCGTGACCCAGGCCAGCGCGCCGACAACTTGTTCAAATTCGGTCACGACCGGGGCAATCAGGTGAGGAATTCCATTAAAACTAACGAGCTCGACCATTTTCGGATCAATCATCAAGAATCGTAATTGTTCAGGATGGTGTGTCATCAACAGGGTCGTGATAATTGCGTTGAGGCAGACCGATTTACCGGAACCGGTCGCCCCGGCGATAAGCAGATGGGGCATTTCGGCCAGAGGCGCCGATACGGCTTGCCCGGAGACACCTTTACCTAAGGCAACGTGCAGGGCTCCTCGGCCGGTCTTAAAGTTTTTATCATCGATCACGCCGCGCAGGGAAACCATGGTTTTTTCGCTGTTGGGTACCTCAATACCGACCAAGGGACGACCGGGTACCGGAGCTTCGATCCGAATCGGCGCTGCAGATAATGCCAAGGCCAAATCGTTGGCCAAGGCAACAACCTTGCTGACCCGAATGCGTTGTTGAATGATTGTGCCATCGGCTTGCTTGCGCTCAATTGTGCCCAGCTTGAGGCCGAACTGGGTAACGGTCGGTCCGTGATTGATTTCGACGACTTCTGACGGTACCCCAAATCCATACAGCGTTTCTTCAATAATTTGGGCTTGGTAGCGAGCGTTAGCCCCCAAGGCCGGATCCTTGGTTGGCGGCGATAATAGGTCGAGTGGTGGCAAGCGTCGACTACTTTTAGGCATGGCTGCGATAGCTGCTTCGGCCGTGGTGTTTGGCGGCTCTAAAGAGCGTATGCTTACCGCGGCCGCAGGTTTGGACGCCGGCGTACTCTTTGGCTTTTTGTTTTCAGTACCGGCAGCCTTGCCCTGACTTGCTCCGTCAAATTCAGTCGGGGCCGGTTGGAGTTGTTCCGACTGGTTCTGGGCCCAGTTGCTGGCAAAGGCTGTCCAGCGGGTGGCATCTGTTACGGTAAGCCGGAACACCATGCCTAAGGCGCTTAAGCCGATAATGAGCAACAGAATACCGGTAAATGGTAAACCGATCAAGTCTACCAAAAAGGTACTGACTCCCCAACCAATAAACCCACCCCCAGATCCATCGCGGGCCAGGCGCAGAGCGTGATCACTATCCACAGCAGCAACAAGATGGAGCACGGTTAACCCGATAACAAACAAAAGCTCCACGCCAATAATGATATCGAATGGAAGCGTATACGCCTCGTCCTTTAATCGGCCAAAGGCCAGAAGACCCCCCAGAAGGCCCAATAGTAGACTGGCCGGTATGGCCCCCCATCCAAAAAGCTGGCTAAATATGGTAGACCACCACGTGCTGATCGTGCCCTCGGTCAGCGATAGCAGACTGAGCAGCGTGATAATGGCCAGGAAGATAATTCCCCCACCCACAATCTCGCGCTGGTAGGGTTGCAGCCGTGTCTTGATTTGCTTAAAGAACGGGGTCCCCGCAAATATCGTGTTAGACCTGGTTTTCTTTTTGGTGACGCTCATAGACTTACCATAATGTAACAATGTTTATAGTCTACCGTTCTTTTTATCCTATGTCAAGC
>JBFGLD010001067.1:0-2896 GCA_041576335.1 Anaerolineae bacterium
AAATGATTACCTATGCGGCCGAACTAATGCATGCCGGTTTCACCTTGGGCGGCCGCACCTGGAAGTTAGCCAGCGAGACACTCAAAAATTGGAGTGACGAAACGATTGATCGCTACATTCCTCATCAAGTCAGCGTGAGGCAAATTAAGGGCATGGCTCAAGTATTAAGGGTTACGCCGGAAAAAATCCAGCTAAATGTAGCCAGATTGGGCAATATGGGCGCCGCAGCTCTGCCCATTACGCTGGCCATGGCCGAACAAGAAAATAAAATTAAGTCGGGCCACCACGTCGGCCTATTGGGCATCGGCAGCGGGCTAAACTGCTCAATTATGAGTGTATCGTGGTAGAATTATTAGTAGCCAGTAGCCATTAAACCGAAGTCAGATAGGAGCCAGTAGTTACTGGCTACCGGCTACTGACGACTGGAAATAATGATCGACACCAAATCATTCCGCCATCACTACCCCTTTACCTCGAATTGGCTCGATTTCGATGGGCTGCGTTACCATTACCTTGACGAAGGTCCCCGAAATGCTCCCGTGGTGGTGATGTTACACGGCAACCCAACCTGGTCCTTTTACTATCGCACCCTGATTCCCGCCATAAGTCGCGGTCACCGCGTGATTGTGCCGGACCACATGGGCTGCGGGCTGTCTGATAAACCTCAAGATTATACTTACACGCTGGCCCGCCACATCCAAAATCTTGAACATCTCGTGGGGCATCTTAACCTTAGCCACATCACCTTGGTATTGCACGATTGGGGCGGGCCAATAGGTATGGGATATGCCGTGCGCCATCCTAAGAATGTGGTTCGCTTTGTGGTCTTTAATACGGCCGTGTCTGCGGCCGGCATACCGGCGCTGCCCAAACGGATCAAGCTCTGCCGTATTCCGGTTTTTGGTGACGTGGTGGTGCGTGGCTTGAACGGTTTTGCCGTCGGAGCGCTAATATTCGCGACCTCGCAGCCGGATCGATTTAGGCCGAGCATCCGGCGCGGATATTTGGCCCCGTACAATAGTTGGTCTAACAGGATTGCTGTTCACCGCTTCGTTCAAGACATTCCGATTGAAGGCGATCACCCTACTCTCGGGACGGTGGCCGAAATTGAAGGGGGGTTAGCTTGCTTTCGCCAGCATCCTATGCTAATTATTTGGGGGGCCGACGATTTTTGTTTTTCGACGCACGACTTTTTACCGGATTGGCGGCGACATTTTCCTCAAGCCAAAATTCATGTATTGGATAACAGCGGGCATTACGTCGTCGAGGATGCTTACGAACGGATCATCCCCTTGATGTTGGAATTTTTGGAGGGCGGAGATGAGGAGATTTGATTTCCGGATTAGAAGATCGGGGGATCACCGATCTTTAAACCTCCTTATTTTCCAACCTGCCATTTTGCCGGAGGCGCACCCTGGAACGCTACAACATTGGTCAATCGCTGGCCCAAATGGCCGCTCGCATGCCTTTTCAACCGGCTCTCGTCTTCCCGGCCGGGCGTGACCGTCAAGGGCGCGCCCAACACATCCAACTCAATTTTCAACAGCTGAACCAGCTGTGTGACCGGTATGCTTATGGCCTGGCTGAGTACGGCATTAGCCAGGGCGACCGGGTTTTGTTGTTAATTCGGCCCGGCATCGAATTTGTCGCGGTTACGTTTGCCTTGCTGAAAATGGGTGCGGTACCGGTTATCATCGATCCCGGCATGGGGCGAAAGGCCTTCCTACAATGTGTCGCCGAAACCGAACCAACGGTGCTCATCGGTGTACCCCTGGCCCACGTGTTGCGGACTGCATTTCCAAAACCCTTTCGAACAGTCAGGCGCCGGGTAACGGTTGGCAAGCGTTGGTTTTGGGGTGGCACAACGCTCGATCGTTTACAAAGCCGGCGGTGTGAGCCATTTCCCGTGGCCGCTACGACAACTGAAGATGAAGCAGCAGTCGCCTTTACCTCCGGCAGCACAGGTATTCCCAAGGGAGTGGTCTATTCGCACGGCATTTTTCAAACCCAGGTTAACCTCCTCCGTGAAGAAATGAATTTTCGAGAAGGTGAAGTGCATTTGGCCGGACTGTACATCTTTGCGCTTTTCAACCCGGTCTTGGGCATAACCACGATCATCCCGGATATGGATCCTCGCCAACCGGCCAAGCTCAATCCGGCTTACTTTGTCGAGTCCATCCAGACGTACGGCGTCACCATCACGCTCGGATCGCCCACGATTTTTAGGATCGTGGGACAATATTGCCTGGCCCACAACATTCGCCTACCTTCGCTCAAACAGGTGCTGATGTTTGGTGCTGCCGTGCGACCCAGTTTAATCGAGCAGTTTTCCGCGCTGATGGATAGCGGGCAAGTCTTCACACCCTATGGGGCCACGGAAGCGCTGCCCCTGACACTAATCGGTCAGCAGGAAATTTTGAGCGAAACGGGGCGCCTGACCGAGTGTGGGGCCGGGGTTTGCGTAGGTCGGCCGCTAGGCGATGCCATTTTGCGTATCATTCCCGTTACCGACGAACCCATACCGTCCTGGGACGATTCGCTGCCGCTGCCGCCGGGTCAGCTTGGCGAAGTCGTCGTTAACGGCTTGGTGGTAACCGGACTCTATCTAAATCGCCCCCAAAAAACCGCCGAGGCCAAAATTTACGAGGCTGATGGCAGCATATGGCACCGGATGGGTGACGTCGGCTACTTCGACGACAAGGGTCGCTTATGGATCTGCGGTCGCAAATCCCACCGCGTGGAAACTTCACGCGGGACGCTGCTGCCCCTCCAGTGTGAGGCCATTTTCAACCAACATCCGGCTGTGGCGCGTACCGCCCTGGTCGGCGTCGGCCTGAACGGCCGGCAGCGACCCATCCTCATTGTCGAACCGAAACCGGGCCTGGCACCCGCCGCC
>JBFGLD010001068.1:0-2895 GCA_041576335.1 Anaerolineae bacterium
CGGCCACTTCTTGTAAGAGTACTTCATCACCCTGAACCAGTAATGGGTATGAAGCGGTATTTAAAGTCAAACGGTGCGATTTTTGCCGTGCAGCGATTTCATGGTCAATCACGACCTTCAAGGCAATCGCATTGAGATCGCAAGGTTGGGGTTTTAGCTCGCCTTCCGTGGTCAAGCGCTTGTAATTGAGAATACCGCTGATTAGGTTATCCATCTGGGCCAGGGAACGCCAAATAATATTCACCCACTCGGTCTGCTCAGGCGATAGCGGATCCAACTCTTTAGCCAACAAATCCAAATACCCAATGATGTAACTCAGGGGGGTTCGCAAATCGTGGGCGGCCAGCTGAACTAGCATATCCTTAAACTTATTCAATTCCTGCAGCGATTGAAGCAGTTGAGCATTATGGATGGCGATGGCAGCCATGGTAGCCAAGGCCTGCATACTCTCCAATTCGCCATGATCAAAGTTGTGATATTGCTGAGACAAAGCATAAAGCACGCCGATTGTTTCACCGGCATTTTGGATAGGGATGCCTGCGTAGGCTCGGATATTGGTTTCCAGGAGCATCGGATTGGCCGAAAACGGGTCCTGTCGAATATCCGGTACGATGAGGCGCTGACCGTTGTCCAAAATCCAGCGGGAGGCACCGCCTTGACTCCGGACTCGCCTGGTCACTGCGGCCCCAAAATCTGATGATGCGCCTGTTTCAAACTCGCTGCGGCGTGAATTCCAAAGCAAAATGCTGGCATGCTTACACCCGACCAGCACAATGGTGTAGTGTACGACCTGGTCGAGGATATCTTTTAGTTTGAGATGTGAATTTATAGCCAGGCTAATTTGCAGTAAAGCTTGCGCCTGAATATATTCCGGTTCTGAGTATCTTGCGATCAGGTCACTTTGGTTCGGCGCCATTGATACTCGAACTCCTTGAACTTGGAAACATCCAATTATTAGGCCAAACGATTATCCAAAAGCGTGCTTTGCCAAACGTGGTTAACTGGGCTAAAGGGACAACATAGACAACTTCTCTCGTGGTGCTCAATTTAACATTGACAGACCACAACCCTCAAATAAGTATACTTGATTTTAGGAAGGAAGCGAACTCATGGCAGCCACAAGAGCAATATTGGTGACCGGCGCGTCGACCGGCATAGGCCGGGCGTGCGCTCTTTATCTGGATAAACAGGGCTTTAAGGTTTTTGCCGGCGTGCGCAGAGAGGCTGATGGAGCGGCTTTACAACGCCAGGCAACGCCGCAGCTCACGCCGGTATACATCGACGTTACCAAGGCCGACTCGATTAAGGACGCTGCCCATACCGTTAGGGCGGTGGTGGGAAGGCAAGGACTGGCCGGCCTGGTCAACAATGCCGGGATTGCCATCGGCGGTCCCCTCGAGTTCTTGCCGATAAACGAGCTACGCCGACAATTTGAGATCAACGTAATTGGACAGGTGGCCGTAACCCAAGCGTTTTTGTCGTTGCTTCGATTGGGATGCGGGCGTGTGGTTAATATGAGCTCTATCAGTGGTCGGATAGCGATGCCCTTTGTTGGTCCTTATGCCTCCTCAAAATTTGCCCTCGAGGCGCTGACCGACTCGCTTCGTCTGGAGCTGCATCCCTGGGGGGTTAAGGTGATCAGTATTGAGCCTGGCGCAGTTGCGACCCCGATTTGGGATAAATCATTAGCCAAGGCAGAAGAAACTTTGGCCAAACTGCCGCCTGAGGCCCGCGATCTCTATGCTGTTAGATTGTCCGGGCTACGTGAAGTGGTCTTAAAGACCGGGCAGACTGGGCTTCCGGCCGAGAAGGTTGCCGAAGTGGTGGCTCACGCCCTAACCGTGCGCCGGCCAAAAACACGTTACCCGGTTGGCCGCGATGCGATGATCGGAGTATGGTTGGGCAAGTTTCTGCCTGACCGGCTGCGAGATTGGTTTATTATGCAGGCTAGTAAACGGCGCGGGGTCGTCTAATCCCGCTCCCCACAAAAAAGGCTCTCCCAGGTCAATGTCAGGAGAGCCTTTTTATTAGAATGCCCGTTTAAGCGGTCATAGGGGCAGCTGCTTCAGGTTGCGCTTGCGCTTCAAGGAAATGTTCAGCATCCAGCGCAGCGGCACAGCCGCTCCCGGCGGCGGTGATTGCCTGGCGATAGCGGCTGTCCTGTACATCACCGCAGGCAAAAACGCCGGAAATGTTCGTTGCGGTAACGTGGGACTTGTCGGTTGAAGTCGCGATATAACCTTTGCCGTCCATCTTGATTTGGCCTTCAAAAAGCTTCGTGTTAGGGGTATGGCCGATAGCGATGAATAGACCGTCGACTGCAAGGATCGACTCTTCATTGTTTTCGACATTCTTAATATTAATGCCGGTGACGATTTCATCACCGAGCACATCGGTTACGACTGTGTTTATCATGAAATCGATTTTAGGGTTATTTCTTGCTTTTTCAAGCATAATCTTCGAGGCGCGGAATCCTTCGCGGCGGTGAATAATATAGACCTTGGCGGCAAAACGGGTCAAGAAGGTGGCCTCTTCCATCGCGCTGTCGCCGCCGCCAACTACGGCGATTGTTTTATCTCTAAAGAAAAAACCGTCACAGGTAGCGCAGGTACTGACCCCGCGCCCCATTAGCCGGCTCTCATTTTTTAGCCCCAAAAGGTTAGCCGAAGCGCCGGTTGAGATAATCACGGTTCGAGCCAAATACAACTCATCCTCGACCCAAACTTTTTTGATGTCACCTTCAAGTTCTACCTTAGTCACATCTTTGGTGATATATTGAGCCCCAAAGCGCTCCGCCTGCGCCCGAAATTCCATCATTAACTCAGGTCCCATAATTCCGTCTCTGAAACCCGGGTAATTTTCTACATCCGTGGTGAGCATCAGCTGCCCGCCGGC
>JBFGLD010001069.1:0-2892 GCA_041576335.1 Anaerolineae bacterium
AGGCCGCAGATGAAGCCGCCGTGGCCGGCTTGCGCATGGCCAGGCAAGCCCATGCCCCTCATTTGGAGGCCGAAAGTCTAAATTTATTGGCCCTATCCGCCTGGCGACGTTTTGATTACCGGCAGGTCCAACAATGGGCCAGCCAGGCCCTAGAAGCTCCAAAAATCATCGGTGATCCGCGTAAGCGGATCGCCAGTTTGCTACATTTAGGTCGATCCAGCTATCGCCTGGGTCAATACGATACGGCCCTGGAGTACATCCGCGCCGCTCAGACGGTAGCTCACGAGACCGGCAATCGCGAAAGCGATGCCGAGGCCGACCTGATTTTGGGCTGGATATACCAGCGTCTCGGCGATTACGATCGCGCCGCTGAAAATTTTCAACACATGCTGCAAAAGTGCCGCCTTATTGGCGATCGCTATGGCGAAGCGATGGCGCTGAGCCACTTGGGCTGGTTAGCGGCCGATCGGCAGTCGTACGATCAGGGTATCCTTGATTGCCAACAGGCTTTGGAAATCTCTCAACGAGTTAGCGACCGGGAAAACGCAGCTTACGCTCTGAGCGGTTTGGCCTTGAATTATGAGCGCTTGGCTGACGATGAGTCGGCAGCCAGAGCCTATCGAGAAGCGCTGGCGATCCATCGTGACATTGGGGCCACAACGATTGCTATTTTCGACCAGGCCGGCCTGGCCCGTTTGGCCTTGGCCGGGCAAAACTTTGAGGAGGCTCGTCGACACATAGACAACGTATCCGGCTGGATCTTGGCCGGTAATGCCCAACAATTCTGGGATCCGTGGGTTATTTACCTGTCGGCTTACCGGGTTTTGATGGCTTTGGGTGAAACCGAGACGGCCGGCCTAATACTAGAAGAGGCACACCAACTACTTCAGCAGCGGGCCAAAGAGATTAGCAGCGAATCATTGCGTCATGGCTTCCTCGAGAGGGTAGCAGTGAACAGAACCCTTGAAAACGAATGGCAGACAATGTATATTGCCAGGTCATAAGTCCCGCCCCTTACCAAAAAAGCCTATAGCATTCCCCCAGGAAAGTCGATATAATAAGGGTACGAAACGGTCAGGCCTACGGAATATCACCGATACCATAGGGCACAGGTATGAAAATGATGGCAAGGTCGTGGGGTAGATTTTAGAGCCTGCCCCACCAAGGCTATCGTCTAGGGAAAAAACCGTAGCGAGGGAAGATTTAATGAAAGTAAAAATATGGGGGGCACGCGGTTCGATCCCTACGCCGCTTCGGCCGGACGATGTTCGAGCGAAAATTATATCAGCTTTTTTGAACGTCTCCAACATCGAGAACAAAGAGTTTTTGGAAGCACTGCTTTCGGCCATTTTAGACGATATTAGCTCCTCAGTGAACAATCAGTCACGGCTTTTAGAGTCGGACCCGGCTGTCCATAAACGCTACATAGAACGCAGAAAAATAGTTGAAGCCTATTTAGACCGCCTCTCTCCGCTGGCCGGCACAACCGCCGGCGGGAATACCCCCTGTGTAGAAGTCCAGTCAGGCAGAGATTTGTTTATCATCGATGCCGGGTCTGGCATTCGCGAGCTTGGCGAAGCATTGATGAAGGGTGAGTGCGGTCAGGGTAAAGGGGTTATCCACCTCTTTTTCAGCCATCCCCATTGGGACCATATTCAGGGTTTTCCCTTTTTCAGGCCGGCCTATGTGCCAGGTAACAAGATTTTTATCTACGGTGTGCACGATATGGAACTGGCCCTGCGACGGCAGCAGGAGTTCATCAGCTTTCCCATTTCGGTCGACGATATGCAGGCTGAGATAGAATTTGTTCACCTCGAGCCGGAAGGGTTGCTGGAATTTCACGACTTATATGTTCGCATTAAGCACAATCACCATCCGGGTGAGGCCTATTCGTTCCGCTTTGAAAAAGGGAATCGTGTCTTTGTTTATGCCAGCGACGCAGCCTATCCTACCGACATTGATCTCCAACCCTATATTAACTTTTTTTCAGATGCTGATGTACTCATCTTCGATGCCCAATTTACGCAGCGCGAGTCGGATGAGAAGGAAGATTGGGGCCACAGTTCGTCATTTTTTGGGGTAGAGATGGCTCAAAAAGCCAATGTTAAGAACTTGGTCCTCTTTCATCACGATCCCCATTATACTGATCACGACCTGGAGAAAATCCTAGAAGACACCCTAAAATTCCAAAGCAATCAATATCCAACTCGCGAGCCGCTAAAAGTTACGCTGGCTGAAGAGGGGTTGACTTTTAACTTGATGCCGTCGCCAACGACACAGATACAGCAGGTTCCCGGCGGCAAGGTTGCGATTCTAAAACCGGCCGGTATTTTTGATGAATACGTCGCAGCCGAATTAGGTAAACAGCTAACGGCTCTGTAAGAAAATAGCTGGCCGCCCCAGTTGATCGTCGACCTGTCTGCGGTGGAGATGCTCCAAGTTGCCGGCCTGCGGGCTTTGGTGAAAATGCGGAAAGAACAGCAAGGAACCTCAATGGTTCTGGCCGGTCCTTCCATTAACGTTCAGCAGCTAATCGAATTGGCCGGTTATTTGGACTTCTTTGCGATTTACCCCTCGGTGCACGCGGCTTTAAATGCGCTTAAGGCACACGAGACATTAAATTTACCGGGCCAGACTATAAAGAATCGCTACTACGTTGAAGCCAAAATGGGTGAAGGTCGCCTGGGAACCGTTTTTAAGGCCATTGACACCCGGCGCAGTAAGCCGGTGGCCCTCAAAATCCTGTCGGCTTCCTTCAGCGAAGGGGCAATCGTTCAGTTTCTCAACCAAGCCCGTCAAATCATCGATCTGGCTCATCCAAATATCGTCGGCATTTATGATTGTGATGAGGATCGCGGCTTATCGTTTATGGTTGAAGAATTGGTTGAGGGC
>JBFGLD010001070.1:0-2879 GCA_041576335.1 Anaerolineae bacterium
ACCACCTAGAATGAAGTAGAGGTGGTGATGGTGGAGGAGGATATGGAGGTGGTGCAATAAGATCAAAAATCTCAAGAGATAAAAACAAAAATTATAGATATAAAAACAGACTTCTGCACGCGGGTCGAACACGACCGGGGGTGAATACATAACAGCGCGTAGCTGCCTGTGTCGGTGGCATGGGGGTGGAGTTTAAGGGGTGATCGAGGGGGTGATCCAGTGGAGTCGGCGTTTTCGGCCACCCGCTACGAATATGTAAGACAACCTAACTTGGGAGTGTTTATGTCCGGCCAAAGGAAAGTGTTCAACCGCTGGTGGGTAGTTGCGGGCGCCGTGCTTGTGCAACTCGCTTTGGGCGCAATCTATGCCTGGTCCGTGTTCACGGGGGCCCTTACCGACCCAAATGGCGTGTATGGGTTCTCTGCCAGCCAGACGGCCTGGATATTTTCCGCGGGCCTGGCTACCTTCGCGGTCGTGATGATCCTGGCCGGTAAGCTGCAAGCGAGAGCCGGTCCCACTGTCGTAGCGTTGGCGGGTGGCATCATCTTGGGTGTGGGGTATATCCTCGGCGGCATTTTCGGCAGCAGCTTCTGGGCGCAGCTAGTGTTCATCGGTATCCTCGGCGGGACCGGTGTCGGCCTGGCCTATGTCGTGCCCATCGCGGTGGGGGTCGCATGGTTCCCGGACAAGAAGGGCTTGATCACCGGTCTTGCTGTGGCCGGATTCGGATTTGGTGCGGTCATTTGGGTGAAACTGGCCAGCTCATGGTTCGGCGGCCTGTTGAACACTCTCAGTATTCTGGGTCTCCCAGGCGTACAGAGCGTCTTCATTGCCTACGGCATCGCGTTCTTCGTCCTGGTGGCACTGGGTAGCCTGACCATGGTCAACCCCCCCGAGGGCTACGTACCTGAGGGATGGGTGCGACCCGGACCTGATTCTGCCGATGCCAACGGCGGCGTGGACTATAGGCCCCGAGAGATGCTGCACGACCCCCGGTTCTACATGCTTTGGACCGTGTTCGTATGCTCGGCGCTGGCGGGCCTGATGGTGATTTACTGCATAAAGTTGTTCGGCATCGACATCCTGCGCGACCGCGGCATCACGGAGCTCGGCGCCCTCACCGGTACTGCCATGGCCTGGTACGCTATATTCAACGGTCTTGGCCGGGTGTTGTGGGGTGGTCTCTCGGATCACCTCGGGCGCAAGAACGCGGTAGTCCTCATGACCGCCTCCCAAGGTCTAGTCATGCTTCTGATCTATCATGGCTTCATCCACGCGGGAGGAGAATATGGCTTCATCATTGCGGCGGCCTTGATAGGCTTTAACTTCGGGGGGAACTTTGCACTCTTTCCTGCGGCTACGGCGGACCTGTTCGGCAACAGGAATGTCGGCGCCAATTATGGCTGGCTTTTCACCGCCTATGGCGTCGCTGGTATTGTCGGCCCGCAGCTCGCCGGCGTGTTCAAGGATGCGGCCGCAGGTACTCACGATCCGGGGATATGGATGACTCCCTTTATCATTGCCGGTGTCGCCTGCCTCGCTGGCTCATTACTGATGGCCCGCATGCCCCAGGGGACAAGACACGTTCCACGGCCGATCGGCAGTATGTCGGCGGGCAAGTGGGCAACGGCCGGGGAGTGATGCGATACGCAGCGCCATCTTGCCCGACAGGGCCTTAACTGAGTCCGATTGATTATGAAACACAAGACTTCAGCTGAGTTTAGTGTACGCAGAACCCGGGGCAGGCCAACTCGGACTTGGGACTTGGTGGTCAGGGACAAGATATCGGACTCGAGGCTTCAACCATAACCGTCCACTGAACTACAGGTAAACGTGTCAATCGGCAGTTTTAACGACACATTGAAGAAGGCCACCATCCTGTGGTATGCCGTCAGCATTCCGTTGACGCTACTCAGAAACCCTCATTTGCCAGTGAATCCACAGTGGAACCTACTTTCTGTACTCTCGATCGAGAAGAAGCTAAAGCCTGTTTGCAACAAAGATCGCATTCACAATGGTCAAGCCCGGAATTGCCGAGGTTAGCGACGTCTGTCGGCTATTTCTCAGAGGGAGTATAGAGTGAACGAAGTGCCCCTCACCCAGCTGTAAAGTGGTCAGGGCTCAACCCTGGCCAACAAAGGCAAGTCGTTGCACGACCCGGGTAATTCCGTCCAACCCGCGGGACACTGGTTTGAATTGACACAAAAATCGCTACCCTCAGGATTCTTACACAAACGATCGGGAAATGGGCGAGTAGCTACTGTCCAATCCGGTGGACAGCCCCCAAAGAACGCGGTAGTCAGCAACCCATCGGGGCCAGTGCAAACGACGACATCAATATCGGGATCAGCAGGGATTTCAGTATTTCTTAGATCGTCAATTGCCTGAAAAACACCAACTACAGCAACCCCGCCTTCACCACAAGAGGACTGGAACAAAACGCTGGTCATAACGATCAAAACCAGCACAAATCGATGCAGGATTTTTCTCACTAGCAAGCACCGGACTATTGGTTTGAGTTTATGTTCCCACCAGATGGGCGACGGTTCGTTGATCAAGATCAAAAAGGGAGCGTTACCTCGCCCCCCCAAGAGGAGCACGCATATCGTGACGTTAAAATGTCTATCAGAGCTCCTCAGATCGCTGCCACAAATAGAGATACTCAATTAAGGGTGGCTGAGCTTCCTTCTCGTCCAAAGATCTAGTGCATTCGCCAGTAATTCGCTGGTTGTTGGCTCGCATAATCACTAGAACCTATCTCAAAATTCCCGATTGAGGGAATTGTTGTATTATGACGTTCCATGATTCGGTTGACCGATGAGCGGTGGGAACGGATCCGGAAGCATTTTCCGGAGGAGAACATTCCCGCAGGCCGACCT
>JBFGLD010001071.1:0-2876 GCA_041576335.1 Anaerolineae bacterium
GAGGTCGACAAGTACCGCTAATCGGAGCGGGGAGAGTTTGTAGAGATTAGTATCGCCGATACCGGTCCGGGCATTCCGTCCGACGAATTGGCCCGTATCTTTGAGAGATTCTACCAAGTGGATAAAAGTCGTAAGCGCGGCCGGGGAACAGGGCTGGGTTTGGCCATTACTACTGAGATTGTTGAGGCCCATGGGGGCTCCATTCGGGCTGAAAGCATGCCCGGTCGAGGAACCAAATTTATCGTATTATTACCCGTCACCCAAGCAGATGTTCGTACGCTCGTTTCTCCTCAGCGGAAGCAAATCTAATTCCTTGAGATCGTCCGGCTCATCCAAATCCAGGGCAATCGTCGCCGATTGGTAAATAACGGGCTCAATTCCGACAGCCTGAGCTGCCTGTCGATGTTTTTCAAAGCTGCCCGGCCCAAATAAGAAATCAATCAATCCCGGAGGACGTAATAAGAGCGCATTGGTGCCATCAAAGCGGCGGCATGGCGAAATCACGATCGATGGGGTATGCCTGCCAGCCCATATAATCTCGTTTAGGCTGGCAAAATTGAGCAGCGGTAGGTCGCTAGGTAGGATCAGGCTTGCCGCTGCACCACGCACGGAAACCCACTCAGAGGCTTGTCGTAAGGCCGCATTCAAATCGGTACCGCTTTCCACCAGGGCCCAAACGCCGGCTTGTTTGGCCAGCCGCCGTACATTCGCATCGCGGGTAATAATCACAACCTCGCCAATTTGGCGGGCAATGCGCATAGTTCGCAGCAATAGAAACCGGCTTAACCGGCTCCGTTCATTTACCGATAAAATTGACGAAAGGCGAGTTTTTGATTGGTTTAACGGCTTGACCGGAATAATTGAAAAGAACATTTCAGAATTGACATATGGTTTTGTCGAAGATCTCTTGAATGGGTTGACCATCCCAAATTTCAGGCACAGGGATATTCAAAGCATACAATGCCGTGGCGGCAGTGTCATAAATCATAACCTCGGATTGAATTGTGACCCCGGCTGGCACGCCTGGTCCAATCGCTAACCAAGGGATGAGAGTATCCTCGGCTGAGTCGCTGCCATGGCGTCTCTCGCTGCCGCCGTGGTCGGCCATTACTAAAACCAGCGTACTCTGCACGTAATCTTTAGTTGTCAAAGCCGCCACCATTTCCGCAATAATGCCATCGGTTCGCTTGACTATTAGAAATTGGGCAAACGACATCCAGCCGCTTAGATGGCCGGCCGAGTCCACGTCCGGTAGATGGACAAAAAGAATGTCCGGCAGACCCGTTTTCAACAGCTCTACTGTTTTGTCGACAACCTGACGATCTGTAAAACCGGCGTACACATATTGATCCACTGAATTAGGCAATACCAGATGCTCAAGTTTAGGCTTACCGACAATCATGGCCGTGGTCAGCCCGGCTTCGTGTGCTGCGCTGAAGAGAGTAGGGCCCGCGATCTTGCCCAGCTTTGGATCATTGACGTTCCAGTAGATGCCGTGCTTTTCAGGATTCATTCCACCGAGCATTGAGGCGTGATTAACCAGGGTCACACTTGGCACAACAGCCTGGGCTCGGGCGGTATAAGCACCTCTGGCCCGCAATGCGTCCAAGGCTGGCGTATCAGCCTGCTCTAATGCATCCGGGCGCAGGCCATCAATGCTGATTATAATGACGTGCTCGATATCGCAGGACGATCCGCCGATAACCGGCGGCCGGACGTGGGTCTCTGCGGCCATCGTCGAAGGGTTAAGGGTGGGTATCGCCCCTGCGCTCGGACCAATGGTCGGCGTCCAGGTCGCCGTTGTCGCAGGCGGGACTGAAAGCGAAGCTGACGCGGTTGCTAAATCAGCCGGTGTGGGGAATGCAGTCGCCGTCGGTTTTGAGGGGGTCGCCGTAGAACGTGAGCGGATTGTGGCCCCAGACTCCGGGAGCTTGCCGGAACTAGCCACCACAGGTATGAGTGAGGCCGTGTCCGTTGCCACTACAGCTGCCGACGAGGCCGGCGCGCTGCAGCCGGTTAACATGAGCGTAATTAACAGACCAAGTATAGTGATAGCTTGGGATATTGTAATCATCATATAGGCCTTCAATCAGCCTGTCGATCCCCAAAACAAATTGAGGAGTCTCCTTTAATGGAGAAGGAGGCTCCTCAATAGGCATATGTAGATTCGGAGTAGAGGCAGGGCGGCATGCTGCTATTTACTCGTCGGCCGTAAACTCCAACTCAATCTTACCGCAGCGAATCAAATCTCCATTAACCAACGTTTTTGGGTGATTTGGGGTCAACTTGATGCCGTTGACAAAAGTGCCGTTCGTGCTGCCCAAATCTTCGGCCAGCCAGCTGTTTTCTTGGCAAACCAGCCGCCCGTGTCGACGGGACACTCCCAATTTGCTGCCACCGTACGGACCTAGATCGATATCTGGCGCCATATTTTTGTACGCACGACCAATAATTAATTCGGTTTTGCCCGAGGCTAAGATTTCTTGCCCGCCAGATTTTAAACGTAAGCGCACTTTCGAGTCTGCTTGTTTCTTCTGCGAAGTTGCTTGGACCGTTTCCGGTAATGGCGTTACCAATGACCGGGTAAGGTCGTAGCGGGCTTTTAACAGTGCCTGGGAAAAATCGGCCATTGTTTGGTAACGGTCAGCCGATTGTGTAGCCAAGGCCCGGTCTAAAATCTGGGCGAAGATAGGAGATACGTTAGGGTTAGCCTGTAACACGGAAATTGGTGGGTCTGTTAGGCGGGCCATGAGGAAATCGAAGGCCGTTTCACCTCTAAAGGGCAGTCTACCGGTGAGCAGCTCGTATAATACGATGCCTAACGAATAAATATCCACCTTGGTATCAATCTCACCCTCTTGGATTTGTTCCGGGGC
>JBFGLD010001072.1:0-2876 GCA_041576335.1 Anaerolineae bacterium
ACATAGTCCTAGACGCAACAGGGTTTCTCAGAGTGTAGGCCCCCACCCGCCTCTGAGAAAAAAGAGCACTCGTAACCTCCCAAACGAGTGCTCTTTTTCTTTACCAATGCCGGGTGCAAGGGCCGGGGAATCAAATTTTTGATTTAGCCCTATGTGCCGCCCGGCTGTTTCCGCGGAAGTAGTATCAGGACGAATTTGTCAACCGTTTTGAACAATAGTATAATGGTGCCTTGCATGTTTGAAGGATAATTACAACCCTCAAAATTGTACAAGAGGCATGCCTCACATTGATACAACGCAAAACACAAACCCTCGACTATTGGCAAAAGCAATTTTCGATCAGCCAGCAAGATTTAGAATTCATCTATAACAAAATTCTGGAAGAAAACTGTACCTATTCGCTCGACGATATTGCCATTGCTATCGTACAGCGTCACAGCGACGCAGAAGAACTGGCGAGTCGTACGGAACTTCAGCAGGGTAAGCTCTACCAACCCAAAGAGCATTTTGTCGTCGGTGAAAAGGTCGTATTCCCGCTCTTAGAATTTGCTGTTGGCACGGTTGAATATACCCGGCCGGGACATCATCCTGACTATGGTGATTATACGGTGATAGGGATTAAGTTTGATAAGAGCGGAGTTAGCCGGGAATTTTCGGCTGATTTGCCGCATGCCCACCCGCTTAATGCAAATGAGCAAGGTTTATCTACGCTCCAGGGTTTGATGTCGCCCGAAGAACTTTATGAAGCCTACACCAATGCCATTGAGCCAAAAGTCAGGGTCGCCTTAACCAACAACGATGAATTTGTCGAATTTCACGAACAATATTACCTGCGCGACCTGCTAACGGAGTTTCACGAAGGGCTATTCAATATTATTGATGCCGCTATTGATATTAGCGGCGGACCGTTAAGCGTGGATGCCCTGATCGAGCAAATGGATTTGGCCCGGGGAGAAGAAATTACCGACGTTATGCGCTTTTCGGTCAGTTACTTGCTGGCTAATGATGAGCGCTTTGAGGATGTTGGTCCGACCGGGCAGTCGTTGTGGTACCTGGAACGCTTGGAACCGCCCGAGGTTCATCACCCTCCGCGACGCTTACAGGCCACAGGCCAAGCCTACAATGCCAGCAGCTTTGATGACAATCTACGGGCACTTCTGGTTGAGATAGACGATGAGTTAACAAATCCGGAAGACATTCCCGCAATTGGACCCGAGATTAACCTCGTGACGGTTGTGCTGAATTATCCGCACCAACGGGTCGGTACATTGCCCCTGACGCCGAAAACGCAGTCTTTCTTTCCTATTAGTTATTACAATCCCGTGCTTTTCGAGTTTGTCGATGGCCGCACCGGGGATACTTTTCCCGGTTGGACCGTTTTAGACGGTAGCTATGTGTTTGGTTTGGATCAGTGGTATAAGAAGAATGAGCTGCCGGTAGGAGCTTTCATTACCCTCAAGCGTTCCAAAGAGCCGTCGCAGGTTATTATTGACTATCAAGCCACACGTGCGCAGCGCGATTGGGTAAAAATGGCTACGGTGACCGGTAACCGGCTTACCTTCCAAATGAATAAGGAGGCCATTGGCTGCAAATATGACGAGTTGATGATTGTTGGCGAGATGAACCAAACAGAGATTGACCGCCTGTGGCTGTTGAACGAAGAAAAGCGACGGCCTGTTTATGACCTTCTTTGCCATGTATTCCCGGAACTGTCCAAACTTAATCCACAAAGTACGGTCCATGCCAAAACTTTATACAGCGCAGTCAACATTATCCGGAGAGCTTCGCCCGGCGTGATTTTTCTGGAATTGACAAGGCATGCCTGCTTTATCCCAATGGACCATGGCTACTGGATTTACGATTCTAATCTGCGAGACTAGTGGTCTGTCTCGGTTAAACCGATTATTTAAAGAGACGTCGAATGACTTGCTGCTCCATTCCGTCACAGCACCGTTGAATAATAGTGAAACGCGTACGCTTTCGTTCCGCTTTCATTTAAAGATTAATTAAGCTTAGGGGTATCGCCTGCTTATGGGTAAATATGTAAAACCAACCCTTGATACTAGATTTCATATTGACTTTTCGTGGTGGAATACAAGAGGTCAAAATCTGAGAACTTATCTGAGTGGTCACGCCTGCCCCGAGTGCCGCGAACGACACCAACAGGACGAATTGTTTGACTGGATTGATCCTGAAAGCGGTGAAGTCTATCAATTGGACATAATATGGCATTGTATAACGACCTATTGCGGCCAACAACCCGATTTTATCGATAGCCAGATGCCTCTAGCCTCGGCCATCTTTCGAATGTTTATCGTCAACAATAATATCCCGCTCACGCCGGTTGAAATGTACGAAAAGCTGCAAAAAAAATCACCGGATTTGATCTTACGAACGATTGGTGGTGGCCGACAAGTTTATCACGGTATTCGGCCCATCGCCGTATCTCTATAATCTCGTAAACATTAGCTGTTAGCGAAACCTCCTCATACTGTCGGTCGTTACGACGACAGGCACATTTCAAATAGGCGCTGACGATCAGTCTGCGCATTGATGTTCAATCCTATTTTGATTATCCCACTGGCGTTATTCCCCGGTTAAGATTAAAATAAATATAATCGGTTGAGTAATTAAATGATGGACCATTCAAGACATAGATTAAAGCTAATTGCTCTAGCTTCGTTGCTATGGATGATTGCCTTAGTGACGGCACCCATTGCGCGCGCCCAGGATAACCGCCAGTCAAACGATTTTTTATATACGGTTCAGCGCGGCGACACGCTCGTTCTGATTGCCCTTCATTACAATCTACGATTGGCCGATATTATTCTCGCCAATAAGCTAACTAACCCTAATCTCATATTTCCCGGTCAAAA
>JBFGLD010001073.1:0-2867 GCA_041576335.1 Anaerolineae bacterium
GTGATTGCCGGCAACAAAGTGCTGGGTCAACGGATCTTGAGCCAGATTCAACCGCTGTTGTTCAGTACCGGCGAGGAAGCCGTAAAAGCTGAGGTCCATCGGCTCAAACAGCGAATCGAGGACCGGCTGCGACAGCGTAGACAGCAGTGGGGCGAGGTCAAATTGGGGCAAGGTTCTATTCGCGATATTGAATTTGTCACCCAGTCTCAACAGCTCGTGCACGGCGGCGAGCACCCGGAGGTTCGTACGCCGAGCACACTCGATGCTTTGGCCCGACTGTTAGCGAGCGATTTTCTGAGTATGAAGGAATACCGGGTACTGACCGACGGATATACCTTTTTACGCACGGTTGAGCATCATCTCCAGCTAATGCATTATCAACAAACGCACAAACTTCCTCGCGATGCGACGGCCCTTGATCATTTGGCGCGCCGGTTGGGCTTCCAGGGTGCAAATGCCGGCGACGACTTTGTGGTTCGGTACGAACAGCACAGCGCCGTGATTCGTATTGTTTACCAACAACACTTTGAAAACAACAACAGTCCGGAGGTGTCGATGAACTCTCCATCCAACGAAGCAGGAGGACCTTCTCCCGGCTCGCTGCCTCATGTAAAACGCATGCCCCCTGCCTATACCCAAACGTTCAGCGATGTCGATATCGAGCGTCATGCCATCTTGGTAGAGCAGCTGGACTTCAATAATCTGGTAAAGGTCGAGGCCAAAGCTCTTGACGACGAGCATTGGCGGGTTACGATTGTAGGCTACGACTATTTGGGTACACTTTCGCTAATTTGCGGCTTATTGTTTGTGCACGGCTTAAATATTATTGATGGCCAGGTTTTTACTTATGGGCCGGCCGCCACGGCCGGTTCCACGAGCCCCGGCCAACGATCCTCTCAGCGTAAACGCTACTCATCGTCCAAAACCCAAAATCGTAGTCAGGACACGCGGCGCAAGATTGTTGACGTGTTTACCGTTCGGTCGGAACATGGGCCAGCTTCGGCCAGGGAATGGGCTCGCTATGCCGATGAATTGACCAGTCTGGTTCGGCTGCTGCATCAGAGTAAGCAGCGAGAAGCACAGGGCGAATTGGCTAAACGTGTGGCCCTCGCTCTACCTGATTTTAGCGGCGCTACCAGCAGTTTGTATCCTGTAGACATTGAAATTGACAATGATGAGTCAGACCGCCACACGGTACTGCGGATCGATGCACCTGATACCATCGGTTTTCTTTATGAATTCACTAATGCCCTGGCCCTAAGTGGGATAAACATCCGGCGCATGATTGTTGCCTCGAGCGGTAATCGGGTGCAAGATATTCTTTATGTGACCGATGCCCAACGACGTAAAATTACGTCGTCCGATAAACAGCGTGAACTGCGCGCGGCTACGGTCCTGATCAAGCATTTTACTCACCTGCTGCCCCAATCTCCCAATCCCGAGGCCGCCCTGCTCAACTTCCGCGAATTTGTGGGACAGCTTTTCATGCGCCCCAACTGGCCCGACGAGTTGACCTCCATTGAACGGCCCGACGTGTTGAATACGCTGGCGCGGCTGCTTGGCGTGAGCGATTTTCTATGGAAAGATTTTCTGAGGATGCAGCACACCAATCTGTTCCCCCTGGTCAGTGAAATCGATGCTCTGGCTCGTGGAAAATCTAAAGGAGAATTACGGGCAGAGCTAGAAACTGTGCTGCAGGCCAAACCCGGCGGCGCCGCTCAACGTGAGGCGCTCAATGCATTTAAAGACCGCGAGATGTTCCGAATCGATATGCGGCAAATTCAGGGCCACGTTACCGGATTCGGTCAATTTTCCGGAGAGCTAACCGACCTGGCCGAAGTTATCGTCGAGGCTGCCTATCGCCTTGCCGCGCGCGACTTGCGAACCCACTTCGGTCTCCCGCGTCTCGAAAACGGTCGCCCCTGTACCTTGAGCATCTGCGCTCTGGGTAAGTGTGGGGGAAGCGAGCTAGGCTTCGCCTCGGATATCGAGCTAATGTTTATATATGCCGGCAGCGGCAAAACGACGGGGCCGCGGGTTATCACCACGGCCGAGTTCTTCAATAAGCTGGTTCAAGACTTTAATTATATTATTCAGGCCAAACATGAAGGTATTTTTGAAGTGGATCTGCAACTGCGTCCCTATGGAAAATCCGGCAGTATGGCCGTCTCGTTTGAGTCATTCCGCCGTTATTTTGCGCCGGACGGAGAGGCCTGGCCCTACGAACGACAGGCTTTGGTCAAACTGCGGCCCCTAACCGGCGATGAAAAGCTGGGCCGCCAGATTGTTAAACAGCGGGACGAGTTTATCTACAGCGGCCAGCCGTTCGATGTGGCCGCCATGCGAGCTATGCGCGAGCGGCAGCTCCGGCACCTGGTCACCGCCGGAACGATCAACGCCAAATTTAGCCCCGGCGGGCTCGTTGACATCGAATACTTAGTTCAGGGACTTCAAATCACTCATGGTCACCGCGACCCTAACCTGCGAGTGACCAATACCCGGAAAGCAATGCTGGCCTTGACCCGGGCGGGCATCTTATCTAACGCCGATTTCGAGCCGCTGCATAAAGCCCACATCTTTTTGGGGCGGCTGATCAACGCCCTGCGCGTGGTGCGCGGGCACGCTCGCGACCTGACCGTTCCCCCCGAAGACAACGAAGAGTTCGCCTTTTTGGCTCGTCGCCTCGATTACGACCGCGATCACAATGCTCAATTACGAGAAGACCTCCTGCACCATACTACGATGGTACAGGAGCTTAACAGCCGCCTGTTGGAATGATCCTGTTCGCCGAATGTATGCCCCTACTTGGGTCTGTCCTAAATTATTGGAAAAGAGTGGCCCAGTCTGGAAATAAGCGTTCTTTTGCA
>JBFGLD010001074.1:0-2863 GCA_041576335.1 Anaerolineae bacterium
CAGTTCCGAAAGCCGGGTTGCAAACTTCAAAAAATATTTTGACCTAATTGTGCTCGATCTTCAACACCGTTGGGCGGATTGTATTGAAATTTGCAAAAAACTTGAAGACAATGCGGAGTTGCTCAATATTCCTATGGTGATACTAACCACGCCTCAATACGCTGATACTTCCCTGAACAGATCAAAAATAAGGCCGTTTTATTCCCTGACCGTCGATGATTCTGTTGAAATGAGGCTGTTACGAATTCTTGAGCAAATACGCTATATGACCGATCGGTATTTATAAATAATGAGTGATCTCAACCACGTTGCAGAAGTTATTATCAAGAAAATTGAAAGCGGCTGTGCCGAAATCTTATCTCTGTGCCGAGGTGTACCGATCGCCGTTTTGCGGGAGCCCTTATTAGCGAATGGCTGGTCGGTGAAAGATGCGGTAGCCCATATCGCGGCCTGGGTATGGCGCTGCGCTTTCCTATTAAAACAAGCCCGCGATACGAATGGGCCCCTCTTGGCAAAACCGGATGTAATAGCACTCAACACGGAGTTTTACCAAGAACGGCAATCCTGGAATTGGGCCAAGGTGAAACTCGATTTTCGTCAAGCCCATTTTGCCCTATTCGATGTGATTCGAGAATTGCCACCCCAGCGCTTAAACCATACGCTTGTACAGAAGACAATCGCCCGGGAAACCTGGGAGCATTGCGCTCAACATTTAGCGGATTTGGGAGAATGGCGCAGACAGGTGGTTGGGGAGAGAAGGTTATTTTTAACTTAATCTTATTAGAAATTATTTCTCACAGTCGTCGTTAAAGCCAAGTTAACTTACCAGCAGCGCCAAAGATTGGGTTTACAAAATGCTTGGGGTTCTTGGTATTTTTGCTTTTCTCGATTTTAACGACCCATGCGAAATTCGCCATAAGCAAGTGAGGTAAGGCAATCATGAAAGCCGTAGTAATGGCGGGTGGTTTCGGTTCGCGACTTTATCCATTGACCGTCGCGCGTCCCAAACCCATGATCCCGCTGATCAACAAGCCGGTTCTGGCCCATATTCTCAATCTATTAAAGCGACACGGTTTCTCGGACGTGGTTATCACCGTTCGCTATTTGGCCAGCCAAATCCAGGAATATTTTGGCGATGGGACTCAGTATGGATTGACCATACACTACGGCGAGGAAGAAGCCCCGCTCGGAACGGCGGGAGGGGTGAAAAATGCGCAGCATTTCCTTGACGATCAGCCCTTCCTCGTTATCAGTGGCGACGCCTTAACTGATATTAATCTGACAAAGCTGATTCAGTTTCACCGTGAGCGGCGGGCCCTGGCAACTATGGCTCTCAAGGAAGTAAAGAAACCTTGCGAATACGGCGTAGTTCTGACAGCCCGTGACGGGCGGATCACTCACTACTATGAAAAACCTGACTGTGAGCAAGCCGCCTCTCACACGGTCAATACCGGTATATACGTCTTGGAGCCAGAAGTTTTGAATGCCCTACAAACGAATACCACTTACGACTTCTCGAACGACGTCTTTCCCCGGTTTCTCCAGGACAACGCCCGCTTTTTTGGTCATAAGGCCAGGGGTTACTGGCGTGACATTGGTACAATTCACAGCTATATGGAAGCAACCGCCGATGCCTTAACCGGTAAAATAAACGTAATCGATCCCAAGTATTATCGTGGCAGCGGCATTTGGACCGGCGAGGATGTGCGTATTGCACCCAGCACCAACCTTTTCGGGCCAATCTATTTAGGAGATGGTGTAAGAATCAAGCCAGGAGCTACGATATATGGGCCAACGGTGATATGCGATCAGACTATTGTGGATCAGTGGGCCCGGATCGAGCGGGCAATTGTCTGCCAAAATTGCTACATTGGCAAGTCAGTCAAGGTGCAAAACACGATCATCCCCCAAAATAGTACCCTGACAGCACCTGTGGCCGCGCATTTTCCTGCGATTACCCCCCAAAGTGGCGTGCCTGCCGGTTAGCCCAGGGGACGCCGATGCCCTGAATGACCGACCACAGGCGGCACGGAGCTATTCTCAAGAGACAGCCTAGAACAAACGATCAAGCTTCTACATGGGGCGTTCAAAAAATCTACCGGTGTTCATTTTGAGCTAAAATCGGACGAAAAGCCGATCTTCGGGTAGTTCCTATTGTTGTGTGGTGAAATACGCCAAGCTCTTTACATTGGGCTTACAATAAAAACCGCCCTGGTTTCACAGACCAAGGCGGACTACCCAGTTACGTTGATTTTAAAGCTGCCCGAGCGTATGCTTGGTAGCTATCTCATTTTTCCGTGCCGGCAGCGGCGTAACGATGAGCCGCCATCAATTCCGGATTAGTGGCAAAGAATACCGAGCCGGACGTCTCTGTATTTTCGATACTAGGCGCTGTGTGTCGACCGGCGGTCATCAGCTCGGGATTGGCTGCAAAAAAGGTCGAGCCAAACGTCTGCTCAGGCTTAATGACTGGCGCTGTGTAGCGGTCGGCAGTCATCAGTTCCGGGTTGGCGGCATAAAAGGCCGAGCCGGTACCTACTTTCTCCGCCAGATTTGCATAACGATCCGCGATTTTAAGCTCTGGATTTGCCGCAAAGTACTCCGATGGGCTCAACACCTCATCTGTTGAAATCTCAGCACCGGCCTCGGATTGCCGGGCATCCGTCTCAATCGGTTCCTCCGGCGACACCTGTACACAGGCCGTGAATACCACACCCAACACAAGCATGACCAAACTGACGACGAAAGTACGTTGCTGCTTCATTTTAGGTCTCCTTTTTATAATGAGTGGGGAGGGCCAGTCTACCCCTGGTTGAAAGTAAGTTTGCCCCCGACTGGCCGGGATACTTCAATCTTTGATTTC
>JBFGLD010001075.1:0-2861 GCA_041576335.1 Anaerolineae bacterium
GGCGTTGTTAACCAAAATATCTATAGGGCCAAATTCCTTGTTGATTTTTGTTATCGCGGTATCTACATTCCGATAATCAGATACGTCAAGCTGTAACGTCATAGCCTCTACGCCCAGGGCGCGGGCTTCGGCGGCTGTAGCTTCGGCCTCTTCCGCTGACGTGCGATAATTAATGACGACATTTGCCCCCGCCGCCGCTAAGGCCAATGAGGTAGCTTTACCGATTCGGCGCGCGCTGGCCGTTACAAAGGCAATTTTACCTTTAGGGTCCATTCTTTAACCTCCACCAATATCTCTTTACGAAGAGTCTAAATCTTAACCTTGCCCAAGATGTAAAGCATAATACCTTCCCCGATACGAAAATGTCACTTCGACTGTGACGGCTTTTGTGGAAATTTGGAAAATATGTTAGAGATTGACTTTTACGTGAACGTATGATGACTTAAGCTTACCAAGTTGTCAAGTATAAATAAACTGCACCTATTTTTAATCTCTCATTTTTGTGCAGAATATGGTTCTGTGCTAATATTTTGTATATTTATAAAATACTAAGTTTAATAATACTATACACCCCTTCTTTAAATGGAGTGCAATCCGCATTTCTTAAACCTTGGACACACCCCTCTCTTATCAGGTTTGTCCTCATCGTGGACGGGGAACTTTGAAGATTGGCGAGCGTATCCGTCAACAACGTAAAAAACTTGACCTCAGCCTGCGCGCCCTTGGCGCACGTTCCGATTTAAGCGCCGGTTTTCTCAGTCAAATTGAGAATGACCAAATCTCCCCTTCACTCAATTCGCTTCAAAATATTGCCACTGCCTTACAAGTACCTATGTTCTTTTTTCTGAACGGTACTCGCCCCAGTTTGGTTGTTCGTTCTGATGAACTTCGCAAACTTTATTTTCCAGACTCCCATATAGAGTACGATTTGCTGACTCCGGAACTGACCCGGCAAATGATGCCCCTTCTAGTTAGAATGGAGCCTGGCGCCCGTCGAATTGCTCAATCTCTGGCTAAACCAACCGAGCAGTGGTTTTTTGTGCTGCAAGGCCGGCTTCAAATTACGGTGGGCGATGAAACCTACCTGCTTGAACAAGGCGACAGCATTTATCTTGATGGAGATTTGTTGCGCGAGTTGGGTTCGGCCAACCATGAGGAATTGGTGGTTATTTGTTG
Source organism: Anaerolineae bacterium (assembly GCA_041576335.1). Classification (GTDB taxonomy): domain Bacteria; phylum Chloroflexota; class Anaerolineae; order 4572-78; family J111; genus JANQQF01. Next base: position 1,177 of record JBFGLD010001075.1, read on the forward strand.
TATGACTCCGCCTGGATTGTAATAGTTTTATGCAAGAAGTCCCTGACGGAGACTCCGCTAAAGCACAAAGGAGGTGGTGATTATAGAAGTATTCAGGGTTCAATGTGCCGTAAAGTTATCTAGCCCATCAATATAAAAAGGAGAAGAACTATCATGAAACGCGTTTGGTTTCTCATTGCATTTGTAGCGCTGCTGTCTCTGATTCTGGCAGCCTGTAGTGGAACTGCGCCAACAGCCGAGCAAGCACCCACCGCAGCCCCCGCGGAAGAGGAAGAAGCCGCAGCGCCGGCGGAAGAGGAAGAAGCCGTAGCACCCGAAGAGCCGACGGCGACCACTGCGGCGCCGGACACGACAGCAGCATCTGGTGGACTTGGAGAGGTGTGTCCCAACCCGGTAGTGATCCAGACGGACTGGTTCCCCGAGGCAGAGCACGGCGCGTTGTATCAAATGGTTGGCGATGACTACACGGTGGACACCGACAGTAAGGTTGTCCGCGGCTCGCTGGTCGCATCTGGTCAGGACACGGGTATCGACGTCGAGGTTCGCACCGGTGGTCCGGCGATCGGGTTCCAGCAGCCGATACAGCAGATGTATGTTGAGACCGACATTTTGCTGGGTTACGTTTCGACCAACGAGGCCGTGTTCGGGGCGGAAGATACCCCGACGTTGTCGGTCGTGGCCCCGCTTGAGAAGAACCCGCAGATCATCATGTGGGATCCCGACACGTATCCCGACGTCAAGACAATTGCCGATCTGGGTGAGACGGGCGCTACCATCCAGGTATTTGCCGGAGGAACTTTCATCGACGTATTTGTCAATGAGGGCATCGTTTCGGCGGACCAGATCGATCCGTCGTATGATGGCTCGCCGGCCCGCTGGGTGGCTGAGAACGGGGCAGTCGCCCAACAGGGATTTGCCTCAGCCGAGCCATATGTTTATGAAAACGAGATTGAGGAATGGGGCAAGCCGGTGGGCTTCGAGTTAATCCACGATGCCGGGTTTGAGATCTACTCGCAGGCACTGGCCATACGTGCGGGCGAGTTGGAAGAGCTTCGCCCCTGTCTTGAGCAGCTTGTTCCGATCGTCCAGCAAGCGGTAGTTGATTACGTTGCCGACCCGGCCCGGGCCAACGCCATCATCGTTGATGCGGTGGAGCAGTATCAGGACTTCTGGGTCTATAGTCCGGGTCTGGCCGAGTACTCGGTGGAGGCTCAACGTGAGCTTGGGCTGGTTGGAAACGGACCCGATGGGATTGTTGGAAACATGGATCCGGCCCGAGTTCAAGGGGTTATCGACAAGATGACTGCGGCCGGTCTGGATATCAGCGGAGGTCTGCAGGCTTCCGACATCATCACCAACGAGTTTATAGACGAGAGTATCGGCCTGCCATAGTGTTTCCGTGAAGGTTGGCGCAGGGAACGATTCGTGGCCATGCCGCCACGCCAACCTTCACGGCTGTCCCAACTTGGAGAGAAAAATATGAGATTTGCCCAATCATCAGATAAGGCGGAGGTTTCACATCGACCGCTGATACCCGCTAGTGGCCGTGCAGCCGGCTTGGAGGTGCAACCATGATCGCCAAGACAAGGCCACCGGTGACAAGTAAGGCTTTGTCCTTCTCGAATGTCGGAATGACGTTCCCGGACGGCACCGAGGCACTACAGAACGTTAGCTTCGATGTAGCA
>JBFGLD010001076.1:0-2860 GCA_041576335.1 Anaerolineae bacterium
GGCAACAAAACCTTTCCACAATCGTATCGCTCTTATCTTTGACTTCGATGAGACATTAGCGCCCAGCACCTACCATTTTTTATTGGCACAACTGGGGCTGGATGCCGATAAGTTTTTCGAAGAGCGGATCGATCCGCTAGTCGAGGCGGGTTGGGAGACAATCCTAGCCAGAGGTTACTGCCTAATTGAAGAGTCGAAAACACGCCACGAGCCGATTACTCAAGCAACGTTTGAGCAGGTAGGCCAGGTGCTTGAGTTGTTCGACGGCGTTCAAAACATGTTTGACCGCGTCCGTCGGGCCGCCCGCGATGTTGTTTCTGATGTCGAGGTCGAGTTCTACTTATTAACTGCCGGCTTTATCGAAATCCCGCGCGCCACGTCTATTGCAGAGGAATTCGATGAATTGTGGGGCGGTGAGTTTCACTTCAATGACCGCGAAGAAATCGCCTTTGTCAAGAAAATTATAACCCATCCCGAAAAAGAGCGCTACATCTTGCAACTGGCCAAAGGGTTAAGCGGGGAAGGCCCCAACAGCCCCTCAGACGTGTACCGCGACGTGCCGGAAGAGGAGTGGCGCGTACCGCTCAATCAAATCATCTACGTCGGCGACGGAGCCAGCGATATGCCGGCCTTCTCGCTGATGAACGAGCGGGGCGGTATGGCGATCGGCGTCTTCAAGGCCGACACCGCCGAGGAGTGGGAAGGTTATGACGATACATCGACCCGGCGGCGTGTCCAGAATCTGGCTCCGGCTGACTACAGCGAGGGGTCGGAGTTGATGCAATCTCTCATTTTGGCGGTGGAGAGTATTTGTAAGCGGATTGCCTTGAGACGACTGAGCATCGGGGAGTAAGTTGGGGATGGGCGTGGTTCGATACATCATTGGCAATGATGGGTTTGCCCGTGGCCACCACCCGCCCGGCAAGGCCCTCACCCACTTTGGTTTTAGTGCCCTCGACGGCTCGCCGGGGCTTAATTCTTGCAGGGCGCGGCTCAATCGTTTATCCGCCTCGGCCTGGATTTCAGGTGCAGGGTCAATCTAAGGGGAGGCGTCGTCAAGCTGCAACCCGGCCCAGAGAATATCACTGATTTGTTCCAGCGAGACCTCGTCAGGCGTCTTACGAAAATATTCGCGCACTTTGTTACGGGCGATGGTGATCAACCACGCCTTGACCGGCTTATCGCGCCACTCAAAATCAGAGATTTTCTGGCAGGCAATCAGCCAGACATCCTGTAAAATGTCTGCACTCTCATCCCGGCTCACCCCTTTGCTTTGGATATAACGCCAGATATCCCTTGAATAGCGATGGTGAAATACGGCGCAGGCCTCGTTTCGTTGTGTCCGGGTTCCATGCTTGATTAGCGCAACTAGCTCCTTATCTGACTGGTCATCATAGGGGTGCACGTAGTTATCTTCCGCCGCCATCATCGGCCTCCCCCGCGACCTTCTGGCGGTTCGCACATGCCCCCAGCTTTGCTGAAGATTGCTTTGTAGTCGCTCTTAAATCCAACTCCTTGGTCTCATGGCTTCCTCCATCCCCACTGGAATGGCTCGGTAGAACAATATCCAAGCCACTTTTAGGCCCTATTAATACATGCACAGGTGTGACATGTTCCGGCAGCGACCGAAACTACCGCTTGAGCCGGGTTTAGATTCGTGTAGTCTAATTGCTGAGAGATGTCAGAGGCAAAGTGGTACGGTAGTCGGTGCGACTGTACCGTACAGTACCAGTCCCAGAAATAACTCCCTATGTCTAGACAGGCGCAAATTTTTGTCACCCCAACACCCGAGCTGCGGTGGGTCATCGAGCAACGAGCGGCCAAAACCGGCCATTCGATTTCAGCCATCGTTCGTGAAGTGTTGCTGGCTCATTTCGCCCCCGAGATCGAAGCCTTGCAGCAATGCGCTCATAAGGAGGGGGAGGTTGTACATTTGGAACAAGAAAATTCTGCCACTGCTGGCGTCGCAGCTGACGCGGGCCACGTTTAACACCTGGCTGGCCAACACCTCCCAGGTGGGTCCGTTTGACGGCAAAACGCTGATCATCGGCACGCCGAACGCCTTTGCCAAAGATTGGTTGGATAACCGCCTGCTGGCCACGGCCCAACGGGCAGCCGAGGTGATCACCGGCACACCGGTGGCGCTGGAGTTTGTGCTCCAGACCGGTCCTGACTCGGCGGTGGCCGCCGGCAAGAATGAACGAGCCCCGGAGCCGGGACCCGGCGAGTTTTCCATTGAGCTGGTCAGCTTCGACCCTAACCAAAAGGGCTTCGTCATGGCCAGCAATTATTCGACGCGATTCTGGCAGCCCTACCTCAATTTACATAACACCTCGCTATCACCTTTTTTCCTGTGGATCACCCTAAAATCGTTTGCCTTTGAAGCCCAGCGCGGAGCCTGGCCCAGCATCCAAACCCTGGCCGACATCTGCGCTAAAGGACAGCGCTACAAACTGTTGGGCCGGGCCGGTCGCAAGGGCTGCGACGAGATCACCGGTGCGCTAGATATTCTGGAGCAGCAGCGAATTGTCCACGTCCGCCGCACCGGCCAGGGCCACCTCGTTGATGCTCACGCTCTGGGCCCAGGCCAGCCGCATCAAGCCCACCATGCCCACCAAGGGAACCAACATTACTACCACAAGTCGCTTTTTCATTTTTGCCTCCTGTTTCGCTAATTGACTTGCGCCTAAAAATGGATTAGAATATATGTGCTGGCCGGCAGGAGGCACCTGTTCACGTTTTGACCGAGGCGTGGGAGGTGTCTTTTTTTGTTCAAAAACAAAAGTGCCCCTCAGTCCAAATGACCGAGAGACACTATTTTGATTAAGTGGCCGGACCGCTAGCGGCGTCAGCTTGGCTA
>JBFGLD010001077.1:0-2859 GCA_041576335.1 Anaerolineae bacterium
GGGCCGCGAGACAAGCCCATTCATTTAAAATTTGCTTATACCGTTTAGGTTCAATTTACGTAGAGAGCATTTTAATGTCCTCCAAGTCTAATTGGCCGGTTGCCAACTCGCCTCAAAAGTAGATTGTATTAAGCACGATATTACAAGAATAGGGTAAAATGAAACGTGATCTTAACCTGACAAAGCTTTAATGATAATCACAGATTGCAGTGTATACACCTATTGTGGTTGAGGGTCGATCGCAGTCCGAATGAGATTAGTTTTTCAACCGTTTAAAGCTGGGGGGCAAACAAATGTGGGATATTTTGCGCATAGCTTTTGAGAGAGGCTACTCATCTTATCCCACCACAAAAATAAAGTTGAGTTGATGAAAATCTATCTTATTCTATCACGGCTTGTTTTAAAATTCAAGATTTCGTCAAATCATCAGCAAACTCATTTCGATCAGGGTTTGGGTTTGATGCAAGGGCCCCAAAGCAAAATAAAAGCAGGGTATTGGTACCCTGCTTGATAACGCTGACAAACTCTCTCTTTTTGACTACCTCAAATAACATCTTCAAAGTCCATGACCGGCAAAATATTAGTCGATCTCTACGAGTTGGATATCAAAGGTAAGATCTTCCCCGGCCAAAGGATGATTAGCGTCCAATGTTACACTCGACGGCGAAACGTGGGTAACCCTAACCCCAATAACTTCTCCACTTTCTTGACGGATCTCCAATTGCTGCCCAATCTCCGGTTCTAGGTTCGACGGAATTTGATCTTGCGCAAGTTTCAGAACCAGATTCTCGTAATGCGGACCGTAGGCTTGATCTGCCGGAATCGTTGCGGTTTTTGTTTCGCCTGGCTCCATTCCAATCACTGCCTGCTCAAAACCCGGAATTATATTGCCGTCACCTATCTTAAATTGCAGGGGACCCCGGCTCACAGAGGTATCGAATTCCGTACCGTCCCCCAATCTGCCGGTATAGTGAACCTTTACCGTATGGCCTTTCTTTGCCTGTTCCAATTTTTTCACCTTTCATTTGTGAGTATTAGCATGGAGAAACATTTCGGATAGTGGACCAGGAATTCTTCACAAACCCAACCCAAAACTTCTAAACCAGCCCTATGTTTTTAAGTAGAGGAACTTTGTCTACTTTGTCTTTAGAATATCGAATCCTTTCTAATACCTACTACTGCCCCTTCTCTGTTTATTCCTAGGCGGACGAGCTTCATCGACCTTTAAGGTCCGACCTTTGAATTCGGAGTTGTTTAATTCGGCTTTGGCCTTTTCGGCGTCGGCTTGGTTTGACATTTCAACAAATCCAAAACCTTTTCCCTCAATAATGTTGACGTGCTTAACCTCACCATAACTTGAAAATAAATCGACCAATTGCTCATTGGTTACGGAATAACCAAGATTGCCTACATAAAGCTTGCTGCCTTGCATAATAATCTCCTTTGTATGTGCCCTTCACCCAATTAGCAACTTTCCACGAGTGGCAAGATAATAAGCTTTCTCCCGTAAGCCACGTAATCAAACAAAGTGCTATGATGAGAATTTACTAACTCAGAGACCTACTTAGCGAACCCAAATAGAGTTAAAATCGGTGGCTGGATTATTAGTCAAATTAGTCGCATTACTACCATCAGCGTCGGTTACATAGATCTCAACATCGCCATCGCGATCCGTATGAAATAGGATCTGTTTCCCATCCGGCGACCAGGCGAAGTCTCCTTGAATCGACTCTTGGCTAGTCGGGCTATTCGTTATGTTTTGTACGTTACTGCCATTGGCGTTCATTACATAAATTTCGGCGTCACCATCGCGGCGAGATAAAAAGGCTATTTTGGTGCCATCCGGCGACCAGGCCGGGTATCCATCAAACTCTTCACTGTCGGTCAGGCGGACCACATTTCCACCGTCCCTATCCATCACGTAAACTTCGACATCGCCATCGCGGTTGGACATAAAGGCTATATTAGCACCATCCGGCGACCAATCAGGTCCTGCATTGTTTGTTTCCGCATCGGTCAGGCGGGTCGCCTCACCCCCTTCAATACCGATGATATAGATGGCCAGAACCCCATCTCGATCGGAGGTAAACAGAATCTGCTGGCCGTTTGGCGACCACGTTTCAAAGTTATCTTGAGCCGGATTATCGGTAAGGTTAACCAAATTTTCACCCGTCTTATCCAAAACATAGACATCTGCATCAGTGCCGCTCCCAAACGCAAGCCAGTCGCCGGTAGAAGCCCACACTATGGGTATGGGCACGACGGGCAGACTATCGCTCAAACGCTGTAGGTTGCTGCCATCTACGTTCATCCGATAGATAGACAGGTTATCGGTATCGCGGCTGGTGACAAAAGCAAAACTGTTGCTTTGCGGCGACCATGTTGGCAATCCATCGGCAGCACTTTCACCCGTGAGGTTAGATGGATTGCTACCATCGCGATCCATAATGTAAATTTCAAAGTCGCCATCCCGATCCGTCATAAAAGCAATGCGATATGCCCGTTCCGGGACAACAGGTCCTAACTGGCAGCTAACCAACAGCATCGCTACCGCCGTGCATACAATCGTAAGCAGTTTCATTTCTTTCCTCACAGGTGTGCCCAACCCATCATCTAACGACCGGTGCTCCGGTGGGCTAATTACTGTTCAAGCCAAGCTTGGATTTTGTGGCCGCAACATCCATTCCGTGCAGGCGAGGCAGATTTTAACCTAAAATATTTCCCCAGGAATAGATGTTGCCGGCCGGACCCGTGCTGCTTTTTCCATTCTGCTTGAGAAGGTAAGCCATGCCTACGTCCCGTAGATTCGGTGAGCCGGCAACAGAACGAAAGCGCATCGTACCAGGAAACACTCACAAC
>JBFGLD010001078.1:0-2859 GCA_041576335.1 Anaerolineae bacterium
CAGCTTGGCGCTAATATCCAGGGCTTTCGGGAATCCTTGCCCATACAGCCACATCAGGCAATCCTTCAATTCCCAACCGGCATCCTCAATAGCGACCATCAGCCGGTGATGGGTGCGGGTGCCGCCGAACGCCAGCAGCAGGCCGCCAGGCTTTGTCACCCGCAATATTTCGGCCCAGAATCGAATACCGGGTACGCCGTGATCCCAATCCTTGCCCATAAAGGTCAGGCCATACGGCGGGTCGGTGATCACCGTGTCCACGCTATTCGATTCCAGTTCGGCCATTACCTCCAGGCAATCGCCGTGATATACTTTGCTCATTCGCTCCATCTCACCCCCTGCCCGCCTGGTGCACCAGGACGGGCATACGGGAGGTTGCGCGTGGTCGGGCCATCACATTCCCCTGGCTCCTCGAATGGCCCTGTTACCGCCGGGTTGACCACGTTGGGATTTACTGTCGAGTTTACTGTTTTACTGTCTAATTTACTGTCTTTTACATTTCACTTCGCAAAAGCAGGATATAGCGACATGAAATGTGATTCCGCTAAATCACCCCATATGTGTGCAGCATATCCTCATCTAGCCACGGGCTAAACGGCAGCCCGGCCCACGCCTCGGCCACCTGCTCCCAATCGGCGGCGCTCTGTGGTTTGTCGTACTGCCACACGTAGGCCAGCTCCACCCACTCATGGCCGTTATGGTAATAATAGTAGCTCACCGTATCCCCCTATCGACATCGTTGCCCGATTTAACCACCGCTCGTTGTTCTAAATCAAAACCTAAGCCCTCGGCCAAACACGCCAACGTCACATAACAGTCGGCGGCTTCATTGGCTATCGCCTCGACATCTATTGGACCCAGTAGCGGATCTTCCCAATTGCGCGGATTGTCAAAGTCCATCATGGCAAATCGCCGCACCTTTGCTACCTCATCCCCGAACTTGCCCCGGTCGCCTGTGTAACGCCATTGGATTTTGAGGTACAATTCGCAAACTTCCTCAAGCGCCTTCACGACCTGGCGCACCGCAAATACCTCCCCGCTGTAGCCGTCGTGGTAGCCCCTGGCGATGACGTTATTGTAGATCTGCTGCTGCATCGTCGGTCTCCGCGTGATAGTTGGCCAGGGTGTTGATTAGTTCCTCATCGGCCATCAGGAGGGCCAGCCGGAAAATGATTTCAGCCGATGAAATCAGGCCCAGGCCCTCGAACGCCTGGCAGAGCGTATTGACCAGGGGCCGCACTTCCGGCGTCTTTTCGACGGCGCCGAGCAGGGCGTCACCAAGCACACGCTGCTGGTGATGCAGGCCGGCGGCGGCGAGTTGGTTGTAGGCTGATAGGACATGGGCGGTGGTGTTCATTTAATACATCCGCCTTGGGTTACATTCATGGGTTTGCAAATATAAATTACCGGTGCCACCTAATTTCCTTGGTCCGGCTAAGTAATCACATTTAACCTGAATAACAAGCGATGACGATATAATGATGTCACCACCTTTGACCTGCATATCCTTGTCGGTTATTTCAGTCGTGGCTAATGGCAATGCAATAAGCCCACGCCTAAGCATTGCTTGAACAATCTCAACTGCTCGCGCACCCTTCCAAGTTGTTTGGTCTGTTGGCCTAATTGGATGTCGTTGATATATATCAGGTGGTATCAAGACTTCTTGAATACCCTTAAGGTGGCTAATTGGAGCCGGGAATCCTTTAGCTGTTGGGCCATTTACACCATTTTGAGTAGCCGTTTTTTCTTCCAGGTTATGATCTGACCTTAAAAGAGCTTTAGCCGATGCAGTAGGGAATATATAAACGTGTTGGACCTTATAGCCCACGTGCGCCCGGTAATCGCTTTGATCCTGCTCGACGCCATATTCAACTAGCTTATTGTTTCCATTAGCCGGTTTGATCTGGTCAGAAATTGGCCCTAAAAAACTAAGCTGTTGCGTATTCATTTCCCCATACCTTCCAATTGTCAGCCGGTTTGCGAGCAAATAACTCAATTCTGTTTCCGGTGGTATACAATGTGTCAATGAGCGATCTAAAAAATTCGGGCTTTTCCGAATGAGTATGACTCCGCTCGATACTTTGGACGCTATCATAAAGCACCGTGCTATCCGGCGTACAACTCCCCCGTGTACAAACTAATAAAAATTCGTGGCGCACTGAGTTATAATGCCCATAGTTATGCTTGACCTTATCCCAAACAAACGATGTTTTATACTCAAAGCCCCAGGCTTTTATAACCTTAAATGAATCCTCAAGAAATGGTGATGTAGCCCATAAGAACAAAACCGCGTCATCCTCGCTGGCCACCTTGATTTCTTCGCCCATCTCGCACAGTTCAGTTATGGTCATGGGTGGATAATGGCGCTCGGCATGACCGTAATCATCTAGGCCGGTGTCATTATATTTCCAAGGCGGGTCGGCGTAGAATATGCGATACTTGCCCTCAATTGGCGGAGCTTCCAGTTTGGCCCGGTGCGTCAATTCCCGCTTGGCGTGGGTCACGGTTTTTGCTTCACCGGCGGCTATGATCTTGACTATCTCGGCTTGTATATCCGGGTCAAGTTTGGCAAGCTGTTCGGTTTCGCGGCGATCCTCTAATATGTCGGTTCGGGCCAGCTCGTTAAATAGAGCCGGGTCAATGGCTTTGGTGGGGCTTTCCCGAACGAGGCCATTACCATTCAAAGGTTTCAAAGATTCTTGAAAATCCACTTGAAGTGGATTTTCAATATTTATTGAAACTTTAGGATATAAGTCATACCACATCGTTGATACTAAATTAGCCGACACACCGCAATGCTTTGACAACTTTTCAAAATTCGGTTTCTTGTACTTCTCAATAACAGCTAATGTTTTAGGA
>JBFGLD010001079.1:0-2858 GCA_041576335.1 Anaerolineae bacterium
ACAGAGATACACAAAGCTTCTTAATTTTTTGCTCTGTGTTTCTCTGTGATGGCTCTGTGTAGCTCCGTGTAACTTAATTTTCATAGAAGCTGCCGTGATCGATGACATGATTGAACACCACCCCTATTGGAGCCAAAGTCCTGCCGACTTACTAACCACGCTTCAATCAACGACCACCGGGCTAAGTGAAGCCGAGGCGGAGCAGCGGCTGGCCCGGGTTGGCCCCAACTTGCTGCAAACCAAAGAAAAAGTGACCGCACTGGGGCTGTTTCTCAACCAGTTCAAAAGCCCGATTGTGCTGATCCTGCTTTTTGCTACAGTTGTGTCGGCCATCGTCGGCGACTGGGTCGATGCGGTCATTATTCTGGCCATTGTATTTACCAGCGCCGGATTGAGCTTAAGCCAGGAATACAGCGCCGGCACCGCCGCCGAAAAGCTGCGGGCTCAGGTTAACATCGAGGCGACGGTACTGCGCAGCGGTCAGGCCCAAACTGTGCCGGCCGAGGAGGTCGTGCCCGGCGAAATTGTGTTGCTTTCAGCCGGCAGCCTCATTCCTGCCGACGGGGTGGTGCTGGAAGCCAAAGATTTTTTTGTCAACCAGGCTGTACTTACCGGCGAGACCTTTCCGGTGGAGAAAAGGCCCGGGGTAGTCGCGCTGCATACCGCTCTTTCCGAACGCACCAACAGCGTCTTCATGGGCACGAACGTTTCGGGCGGCAGCGCCACAGCCCTGATTGTCGAAACCGGTCAGGCCACCGCGTTCGGCCAAATTGCCGAACGACTAACCCTGCGTCCGCCTGAAACCGAATTCGAGCGGGGTATCCGCCGCTTAGGCTATCTGCTGACCGAGGTGATGTTGATTTTAGTCCTGCTTGTTTTTGCCGCCAACGTCTTTTTTCAGAAGCCGATACTGGACTCGCTCCTCTTTTCGCTGGCCCTGGCCGTAGGCCTGACCCCCCAACTCCTGCCGGCCATCATCAACATCAACCTGTCCCAAGGATCGCAGGCGATGGCCGCGGGGGGCGTCATCGTTCGCCGGCTGGCCTCCATCGAGAACTTTGGCAGCATGGATACCCTCTGCACCGATAAAACCGGCACTCTGACCGTTGGCGTCGTCCGGCTGGACGGCGCCTTCAATGTTCAGGGCCAGCCGGACGAGGCCGTGCTGCGCCAAGCTTATCTCAACGCCCACTATCAAACGGGCCTGCCCAATCCACTCGACCAGGCGATTACAGCCCAAGTCGAGCAGCAGGGCCGACTTGCACCGCTGCCCGCCAAAGTCGACGAAATCCCCTACGACTTCGTGCGCAAGCGACTCAGCGTCGTGGTGCAGGAAGGAAATCAGCAGCGGCTCATTACCAAAGGCGCACTCAACAACGTACTCGACATTTGCACCCAATTGCAGCATGGAAGTGCGGTAGAACCGCTGGACGACAGCCACCTAGCCCAAATCCAGCAGCGTTATAGCGACTGGAGCGGGCAGGGATATCGGGTGTTGGGCGTGGCCAACAAGGCCGGTCCCTCGCGTCAAATTTACACCCGCGACGACGAGGTCGGGTTGACCTTCGTCGGCTTTCTGCTCTTTTTCGACCCGCCCAAAGCGGGTGTGCAGGAAACCGTGATCGACCTGGCCCAACTGGGAGTCCGGCTCAAAATCATAACCGGCGATAATAAGTTAGTCGCTTTGCATGCGGCGCAGGCCATTGGCATGACGGTGACCGGCACGCTAACCGGCTCCGAACTGGGCCAACTGCGCGACGAGGCGCTGTGGCTGGCGGTTGACCGGGCCAATCTATTTGTCGAGGTCGATCCCAACCAAAAGGAGCGCATCATCCTGGCCTTGAAAAAGACAGGCCACGTGGTTGGTTACATGGGTGACGGCATCAACGATGCGCCCGCACTACACGCGGCGGATGTGGGTATTTCGGTCGACACCGCCGTCGATGTGGCAAAAGAGGCGGCCGATTTCGTTCTGCTGCGCAAAGATTTGGCCGTGCTGCATGAAGGGATCATCCGGGGCCGGACCACCTTTGCCAACACCCTCAAGTACGTTTTTATGGCTACCAGCGCCAACTTCGGTAACATGTTCAGTGTAGCCGGAGCGTCCCTCTTTCTACCTTTTCTGCCGATGCTGCCTAAGCAGATTCTGCTAATCAACTTCCTGACCGATCTGCCGGAAATGACCATCTCGGGTGACAACGTCGATGCAGTCTTTGTGCAGCGGCCTCATCGCTGGGATATTGGCTTCATTCGCCGCTTCATGCTGGTTTTTGGCCCGCTTAGTTCGGTATTTGATTATTTGACCTTTGGCCTGTTACTGTGGGCGGCGCGTGCCAATGAGGCCCTGTTTCATACCGGCTGGTTTGTGGAGTCGGTCATCTCGGCCATATTGGTCGTGTTTGCCGTACGCACGCGCCTTCCCTTCACTCGCAGCCGGCCCAGTCGAGCCATGCAGCTGATCGGTGGGGCCGTAGGGCTGGCAGCGCTCTGGCTGCCTTACACGCCTCTGGCCGGCTTGCTGGGCTTTACACCCCTACCGGTATCCATCCTGCTGGCAATTTTCGTTATCGTCGCCACCTACTTCGCCGCAGCGGAGCTAACGAAACGATGGTTCTATAGAAAATTTAAAGGCTAATTTCAGCGGGCCAAGACGGTCAAGGTTAAATGAGTTTATTCGTTGATTCCAGATTCTTAAGATTGCCTTAAGGTTTTCATAAGAGAAACTTAAAGACAAGTTGACCCAACCTGTGTTATGATTTTCCCGAAATGCCGAAAAATATTGATTTTGTTGCGGTTAGCTTGAAGCTGATCGTACTTGCCTTCGGGAAAGGAAATCGACGATGTCCACGATGCAAGCA
>JBFGLD010001080.1:0-2855 GCA_041576335.1 Anaerolineae bacterium
TGACCACAGCCTTGGTAGATTGTCTCGTAGACACGTTCAATCGAGAAGAGATCATTTATAGCCATTGGAAAAGTAACATCGATCTAGCCCAGGCCACTGCCGGTGAGATAGATATCGATCTGCTTGTAGATCGAAAATCCTTGCCGCAGGCGCTAACTATTCTGTCACGTCTCGGTTTTAAGGCCGCAGTGGCCCGATGGGGAGCAAACCCGCCGAGTATACGCCATTACTATGGTCTTGATCCGGAGACCCAACAATTTATTCATGTCCATCTATTCAGCCGGGTGCTAACCGGTGAAAGTTTCGTAAAAAGTCATCTGTTTCCTTTCGAGACGATGCTGCTAGAGAATGTGTATTACGCTGATCAAATCAGGGTCACGTCTAAGCCGGCGGAGCTCGTCTTGTTTACCATGAGAATGTTCGTTAAGTACGGCTCGTTGCTCGACCTGGTAGTGTTGCGGCGAAAGTCTAAGAGCCTAAGAGCAGAGGTGCGCTGGTTACAAGATGACGGTGATCTATCTGAGGCGTTGTCCTTATTAAGACAATACTGTCCGGTGATAGAAGAACAATTGTTTGTTAAGTGTGTTGAAACCCTCAATAGTGATAGCTCTCTAATTAATAGAATGATATTAGCCCAACAAGTCCGGCGGCGGCTTAAAGTTTATGCCAAGTATACCTTTTTCAAGCGGCTCCTGGCTTATGTTCAAATGTGTTGGGCTGAAGTGCAGCGGCGTTTGGGCACAAAACAGAAGAATAAGGTGTTACAGGCTGGGGGGGCAGTTATTGCTATCGTCGGCGCTGATGCAACCGGCAAGTCGACGCTTGTCACCGAGACGGCGCGCTGGTTAGGTGATACGTTCACCGTCACAACTATCCACACCGGCAAACCACCTTCATCCTGGTTGACAGCTCCGGTTAATATCGTTCTGCCTCTGGTTCGCCGGTTGTTTTCATTTCGTCAGACCGGTCGTCTCACAAAAGAGAGCTTCTTAAGCGACTCAAATTCGTCCCGGCACAACTTTAAGGGCCTGCCGTCTTTGTTATTTGCTTTGAGAGCGATCACTCTGGCCTGGGATCGGCAGCGACTCGTACTTAAGACCAGACGCCTGGCTGCCGAGGGTGAAATCATTGTCTGCGACCGCTACCCATCAAGGATGGTAGGGGCCATGGACAGCCCCCGCTTAGAGGAAGAAGCGCTCAAAACAGGGCCGGTTGTGACACTTTATAATCGCTTGGCCCGGCTTGAAAAACGGCTCTACCGGCGAATTCCGGCGCCTGATATCGTACTGAAGCTCAAAGTATCGCTTGAAACTGCCAAAAAACGAAATCGTGAACGCAATGGGCAAGATGGAGAGGCTTACCTGGAAGCTCGCCATCGCCAAAGCCAGGATTGGCATCTGCCCGGAACAAGATATGTTTACGAAATAGATACTGAACAATCCCTCGAAAAAACGATATGTAACGTTAAAGAAGCCATTTGGGAGTCGCTCTAATGCTCTTTTGCCCACAAGTTTTAACGGTTACATCACAGCTAATTAGCATCTATCGGGAGTAGACATAGGTATGGAAAAGATAAAAGTACTTCACTTAATTACCCACTTGGGATTTGGCGGGGCGCAGGATAACACGCTGCTTACGGTCAAGGGTCACTCTCGTGAACGCTACGAAGTCCACCTCGCGGCTGGACAAGACTACGCCGATTGGGAGGCGCGAGGGCGGGCCTACGCCGATGAGTTCTTTCTTTTCCCTGATTTAAGTCGCTCCGTTCAACCTCAGACCGATAGGCGGGCGCTGAATCAAATCACCGACTTCCTTAGAGAGCATAAATATCACATTGTTCACACCCATAGCGCCAAGGCCGGAACTTTGGGGCGCATTGCTGCGCACCGGGCCAAGGTGCCAATAATTATCCACACTTTTCACAGCTTTGGCTGGCAAGTTGCGCGTACTGCGCACACCCGTCCGTGGCAGGTTTATACCTCTTCCCTAAAAAAATGGTTTTATATCCTGGTTGAGCGCTATGCTGCTTCTCTTAGTGACGCGCTGGTCACCGTTTCTGAATTGAATAAAGAAGAAGCTATCAATATCAATTTGGCTTCGCCCGAAAAATTTACGACCATCTACAGCGGGATTGACCTGGATCGCTTCAAGGTAAATGTAGATCGGATCAAAACGTGTCGCAGCTTGGGTTTGTCTCCAGGCCAACCAATTATCGGTACGATTGGTCGCCTCTCAATTCAAAAAGCTCCGCTGGATTTTGTAGCCGCCGCCAAAATTGTCTTGCAACAAAAGCCGGACAACCAGTTCATCATGGTGGGTGACGGCCCGTTGGCCGCAGAGGTTCGCCAGGCCATCGGCGCTGAGCAGCGGATTAAGGTGTTTGGCTATCGGGACGATGTGCCGGAAATATTGTCTATTCTCGATTTGTTTGTTCTTTCTTCCCTTTGGGAAGGCTTGGGGCGGGCGCTAACTGAGGCGATGATTGTGGGTGTGCCGGTGGCAGCTACGGCTGTAGATGGGGTACCGGAGTTGGTGACTCACCGGGAGACTGGATTGTTATCGCCGCCTGCGGACCCTGCTCGGTTAGCCGAGAACATTATCTGGATGTTAGAGCATCCGGAAGAGGCGCAAAGGATGAGGCAACGTGCCAGAAACCGGGTGGTGCCCACCTTCAGTGCAGAACGAATGGTTGAGCAGATTGAGGAACTGTATGAACGTTTACTTGTTGAAAAAGAATACGCTGAAAAAAGGTATTCTCCCATACTGTCTAGCTGATTGTTAGGGTGCTGGCCAGGTTGCTGCCATAAAGCACAAAATAATTGAGAGTTTTATAAATTATTAATAAGGAGCCTGAA
>JBFGLD010001081.1:0-2853 GCA_041576335.1 Anaerolineae bacterium
AACGCCTCCCCTTGACATTAAGATCGATGAATTTCGAACACAAGGTAAAAAGGTGTTACAAATCACGGTGCCGGTTGGTGACGATCCTCCCTATGTCATTGACGAGTACAAAATTTATGTCAGGGATGAAACCGAAACCAACCTGGCGGTTCGAGATGAGATTGTAGCCTTGGTCAAGCGCAGCCTGCCGGCCAGGGAAAACCTCGTACCAGCCGATGAGCCGCAGCCGCAGCAAGCTGAGTCAACAAAAAATGAGGCGGTGCTTAAAAATGGCGTCTTGCCTGAGCCGAAGACCGGCGTGGAAATTGTTTTGACCGAAACGCGCAAGGGCAAAAATTATTACAGCCTGCGCGATTTACGCAACGGTAACGTCGTTCACAACGTCACCCGGCAGTCGGCTCGAAAATTGTGGCAGTATGCGCTGACCGAACACGAAAAAAATGCAGTCAATGTGAATAAAGTTGAGTGGCACGGCGACATCGGCTTGTGGCAAAAATATAGTCGGGGCGACCAGACTCGCTTCGATTTGGTTCAGCGCGGCCCTGATAACACGCTCCACGTCTACTATGGCGTGACCGAAGATGGAATTCACGGCCCCTGGCAGGCATTGATTGATCGCCTTAGCGTGACTTCATAAATTGATCGAGCGTTTCCATGCAATGCAGAGTTGGTATTCTGACGATCAGCGATCGAGGTTCGAGCGGGCTCTACGAGGATAGGAGTGGTCCCGTGATTCGTCAAGTCGTGACGCAGCAGTTAGACGGCCTGATCGAACAAGCCGCCATTGTTCCTGATGAGATCGACCTGATTAAAGCTACGCTGGTCAAATGGGTTGACGAATATTCTTTGGATTTGATCATTACCACCGGCGGCACCGGTTTTGCCCCGCGCGATATTACGCCCGAAGCAACCCGGCTGGTAATCGAAAGAGAAGCGCCCGGTTTGGTGTTTGCTATGTTACGCGACAGCCTGGCCGTGACGCCACACGCCATGCTTTCGAGAATGGTCGCCGGCATCCGCGGGCAAACGCTCATTGTTAATCTGCCCGGCAGCCCTAAAGCCGTGCGAGAAAACCTGGAGACGATTCTGCCCGCGCTGCCCCACGCGCTCGAGTTGTTAAGAGATGATCCGGGGGCTGAGCAAAGCCACTAATTTGCTCAGCGCCGCGCTGCTTTAGAGCGAACACAGATTGATTGATCTATAATAATAACTTAGTCTGGGCGGTCACCAATCCAGCTGTGGTAATACCACATCACTTACCGCGGTGACAACCGAATGCCGCCGTCCAGGCGAATCACTTCGCCGTTGAGCATGACATTCTCAATAATATGTTTGGCCAAAGCTGCATATTCACCGGCCCGACCCAGACGGGGGGGGAAGGGGACCTGCTTTTCCAAAGAGATACGAGCTTCTTCCGGCAGGCCGGCGGCCATGGGCGTATCAAAAACGCCGGGCGCAATGGTCATCACCCGAATGCCGTCCCGTCCCAGGTCGCGGGCAATCGGCAGGGTCATGCTGACGATCCCGCCTTTGGAGGCCGAATAAGCTGCCTGACCCATTTGACCGTCGAAAGCTGCGACCGAGGCGGTATTAATAATGACGCCCCGTTCGCCCTCGGCCGCGGGCTCATTTTGGGCCATGGCCACAGCCGTAAGGCGGATGACGTTGAAGGTGCCCACCAAATTCACCTGTATGGTTTTGACAAACCGGCCCAGGTCGTGAGGTCCGCGCTTGCCGACAGTTTTTTCGCCAATGGCAATGCCGGCACAATTTACAACACCCCACAAACTGCCAAATGTACTGCGAGCCGCGTCGATGGCATGCTGCACGTCCTCCTCGCTGGTCACGTCGGTCTTGACAAAGAGGGCCTGGCTTCCCAGTAAGTTAGCCACCCGCTCGCCGGTGTCGGCATTCATATCGACGATGACGACGTTGCCCCCGCTCTCAACCAACAGCTGCGCGGTTGCTTCTCCCAAACCCGAGCCGCCGCCGGTCACGATGAATGTCTTGTTTTGAATCTCCACGGTACGTATTCCTTTCAAATCACGAATTTAGAATCTAATATGTTTCTGGATGGCTGTATCGGCATCCCCGATTTTCTCGACGCTGTAGCTAGGTTCGGCTGGCCAAATATTCCCGGTATGCTAATCAAAAATAAGCTGACTATCCCCTTGCGATTCGCCTAATTATGGGCTGGCGCTGAGAATTGGCAAATTTAGGTTGATCATCTGTGCCAACCGGCAAGGCAAAGTTACAAATTTTTTACAAATTCATAACGGGATAATCTCAGCCCTCGGAGTCGATCCGAGGGCTGTTGGTCATGCCGGATGAAGTTGATTTGACAGTCGAAATAGCCGTGATATAATTGACCATAAGCATTACGGACCCGCCCGTTCGTGGGTTACAGCGTGCCGTTTTTAAAATATATTTTTATGATAAGCTTGATTTACGGTTTTGCCACCCTAGCTCAATCGGCAGAGCAACTCATTCGTAATGAGTAGGTTATCGGTTCGATTCCGATGGGTGGCTTTTCTATTTTGATTACATTTTACCGGCTCGGCCGGACGGCCTCACGACCCGGGCAGCCAGCCTGCTGCAAGTCGTAAACCTCAGATTCCACAATGGATATCCCCGATCAAGCTTCAACCCACAGTTTTAGGCGTTTGCAGCATTTAACCGCCTGGACCTGGCACATTTTACGTTCCTTCAAAGCGACGTTGGGTTTCTTCGCGCTTTTGATGGTTGTCCTATTTTTGGGTTACATTATCCCTCAGCAAAATGGTCTCGCTCCAACTGGTGCGGCTGACAATAGCTGGATCGCCAATTTTCCGACCCGGTTACTACCCTTAGCCG
>JBFGLD010001082.1:0-2849 GCA_041576335.1 Anaerolineae bacterium
AAAACAAACGTCTCGTACCACAGCGACGGGACGATCAGCACATCTATCTGGGCCAGCGTTTCCCACACTTTTTGTCTCGTCAAATCGCCTAAAAAACTAACGCCAGCTGGAGCTAGTTGACGCAAAGAACTGGCATAAGCGGGGTCTGCCGTTTCATCCCCGGCAACCCACAGTTCGGCATCTTTCTCCAATCCCTCAAATGCTTTGAGCAACACGTGGACGCCTTTCTGCCACGACAAGCCGCCAATATAGGCAAAACGAATCGGGTTAGCAGGCTGCCGGGTTCGCCGAGTATTGGTTCGAAGCAGTGGTAAGCCGTGGGGGATCACTTGAAGTCGCTCAGGCGGGGCGCCGTGTGCAGCATACAAATCGCGAACAAAGTCAGTTGGGGCAATTAGCTGATGGGCCGCTCGCAAGACTCGACCCAACAAAAAATTGCGGTACGTCAGCAGGCCGGCCAGGGCGGGTAGCGCCGGCCAGAGGAGGAGCTGGTCGGCACGAGCAATGGCGCAGCGGGCACAATTTAAATGCGCCTGCGGACCGTTGCATATCCGCCGGCTGTAGTTTGTCAGCAGTTGAGCATTGGCACAGAACCACCAATAATCGTGCAGAGTGATGACGAAGGGAATTCGCCACTCTTGAATCTCTCGAACTAGAGCAACCGGGAGTCCCTGCAAATGCTGGATATGGACCAAATCGGGCCGGCTCTGGGTGATCACCCGACGAAACACATCTAGAATGTAGCCTTGGCCAAATGTTGTCAAAAAGCGATTATGGGGTGTGATCACCCCAGCCGTTACGGTCCAAACCTGTACATTGTTTTCATCAGTACGCTGGCTGAAAGCCTTTGGCTCAGCGCTACGGCGACAAAAAACTGCGACGTCATGGCCTCGTTGGCTGAGTGCGCCGGCTAGCCAGCTCGTGTAAAGCTCGGTGCCCCCGACATGTTCTGGAAGATATTGGTGAACAAGATGTAAAATGCGCATTTGCCTTCCCTGGGCCACCCTGCCGGTACTCTTGACCATCCTATCATACTATGTTAGAATGCCGCCCCGGTCAAACCGACTAGGCCTGTGTTCGCGATCCCGGCCAATTGGAGCGAATTCGGAACTCGGTCAGTTGTGCCCTCGAGGCGAAACCCCATATTTTTAGAGCCGGGAACCCGGGATGTACCAAGCCCTTGATACCTATGGATCTATCGGTTGTCATCATAAACTGGAATGCAGCGGACGATACAATTAGCTGCGTACATCGAATCGCCGCGTGGCAATTTTTGCAGCCGACCGTTTGGGTGGTAGACAATGCTTCGACCGACAACAGCGCCGAGGCGCTTGTTCAGGCGTGTCCGGATGTAAATCTCATACACAACACGGTCAACAGAGGTTTCGCCGGCGGCACTAATCAAGGGATCGTGAAATCTCTGGCAAAGGGTAATGAGCCTCTCTTACTGCTTAACAATGATGCCTTGATCGATGAACAAGATGTGATCAAATTGCTGGAAACATTGAGCCGCCATGAGCGGATAGGGTTCGTTGGGCCGCTAATTTTTTCAGCCGAAAAAAAAGACCAGCTCATATCGGCCGGCAGCAAAAACCCGGTCCTTCATCACCAAACGCGGGTTCGGCACTACGATTCGCGGCTGGGCTTCCAATCGGTTGAGTCTCTATCGGGTACAGCCGTCGTTGTGCGGGCTGCTGTTTTTCGCGAAGCCGGTCTGCTTGATGAAGCCTATTTTTTCAGCACGGAAATGGCTGATTTATGTGCACGAGCCAAGAAAAAAGGGTTTTTATGCGTAGTGAATACAGAAGCCCGCGCCTTTCACGTGCTGAGCCGCTCCTCCGACTTTAGAAATACCCTCTATACTTACTATATAATACGCAACCGCTTTCTTTACATTCGCAAATTCTATCATCATCTGCGGAAGATGGGGCTTAATTTTTTTTGGGGACTTTACAGTATAACACTGATAATTAAGCTAGTTTTGAGCGGCCACTACCCCACAGCTAATGCCGTTTTTCTAGGCCTGAAAGACGGGATTTCGGGACAATTTGGCGGACAAAATGAACGCGTACTGGCCGTTTGTAACCGCAGCGTTGTTGGAGCTTGGAAGCCTGGTAGAGTAGGCCGCCGGTCATGAAGATTCTCTATCATTTAACAATTCTCCCGCCGAAACTACCCCAGGCTGAAGCGCTGTCACAAGAAATTATGGCGCTTCGAAGCCGATTTGAGGGGGATACCTGTTACCTCAATCCGAATCAACGGATCCCGATTTACCTACCTCGCATTCTTTTCGGCTTCCACAAGTTGAAGGAACTACGGGCCAGAGAACAAGGTCTGAGCCTGCACCACTTTTATAATCCGGACGCGTTTCCCTTCCCCATTCTGCGCTTATTACGCAAGCCTATCATTTATACGATCAGTAGTGGGGTTGGGACAAAGCCTCCCCATGTGAATTATTTCAAATCGATGGCCGCGGTTGCGGTTGCCGATGAGCGGAGTCTACGTCATTTGAAGGCCCATGGGCTGACCAACTGCGTGCTGGTTCGAGCAGGTATCGATTTAACCCGATTTTCCTGCTCCCCGTTAGCGTTACAATCGACGGTAAAGTTATTGGTGGCTTCAGCCCCTTGGACGAAAGCCCAATTTCGCAGCAAGGGTATTCAGGCGCTGTTAGAGGCGGCCAGACTTGATCCGCATCTCCGGCTAATTTTCTTATGGCGAGGCGTCCGCACCGAAGAAATAATTCGTCGGGTGCGGCGAATGGGCGTTGAGCAGCAGGTTACCATTGTCGATAAACAAGTTGACGTTAACCAGGTATTAGCTTCTGTTCACGCGACTGTTGCTTTGGC
>JBFGLD010001083.1:0-2841 GCA_041576335.1 Anaerolineae bacterium
ACCCGACTGTTGCGCTAGACCTCATCAAGTCCCTCAAACAGAGTTTGTCCGTGCCCATTACGCTGCACAGCCACACCACTACCGGGGTGGCCACCCTGAACGCGGTCATCGCCCTGCAGCAAAACGTGGATTATATCGACACGGCCATTACGCCCTTTGCCGGCGGTACATCGCATCCGCCGATTGAAGTTCTGATTGTATTTGCTGAAGAAATGGGCATCGATCACGGACTCGATAAGGCCCTTATTTTGAAAGCACAGACCGAGCTGTTTAAAATCTTTGAAGAGCTAAAAGAGGTCATTCCCTATTACGGCCAGTATTACCGGCCCCTGACTTACGATGACATTGACCGCCAGCAGGTGAACAAAATTATCGAGTTGGTAGCTCAAGAGGATAAAGAAGCCATCGAGCGGGCACTGCCGCTGATGCGCGATCTGTTGATGACTTTAAATTATCCCAAATATGACGATAGGATATTCGAGGCCCAAGTGCCAGGCGGCATGCTCTCTAATCTCCATAATCAACTCAAGGAAATGGGAAAACTGGAACTTATGGACAAGGTCCTGGAAGAAATTCCGCGGGTCCGGGCCGACGCCGGTTATGTGCCCCTGGTGACCCCAACCAGCCAGATTGTCGGTTCACAGGCAGCATTCAACGTAATGACCGGCGGGCGCTACGCGGTGGTGTCCGATCCGTTTAAGATGATTTTCAAAGGTGAATTCGGCCGCACTCCTGCGCCGGTCAATCCCACAGTTGCGGCTCAAGTGCTTGGACCGGCGGATGAACTGCTAAAATACCGGGCTGCCTCCTACCTTCATCCGGTTCTTGAAGATGAATACGACCTGCCCTTTGTTAAGTCTCATAAGGATTTGCTGCTCTATCTTTTGTTTAAGCAGTCGGCGGAAAACTTTCTCAAGTACAAGCATAGCTTAAACGGAAGAGATGGGAGTTCAGTTAACGCCTAGTATTCCGGACACTCCCTTCAAAGCATACTATACAAAGTTAAACAGAGCCATCACAGAGATACACAGAGTAACAATTAAAAAAACTCCGTGTATCTCTGTGTCTTCTCCGCGTTCTCTGTGTTCCTGGTTTTCATTACCTGTACCCCGCGGGTACCCGTGCTATGCCGGTATCGTTGTCGTCCCGTAGGGCGTGTCCGCCTTCCCGGCAAAAAGCTATTTGACAGTGCGGGTGAGTTGTGTTAAATTTTAGTCACGTCTGAGAACGTCCCTAACCGGCCTCTTTTGTTCTAAACCTTGTGATTAACTGAGTAATCACTTCAACCTACAGCATTCTTGTCATACGTCCAACCAGCATATCATCGGTATTTACAGCAGCCACGGCGGGCATGTTCAGCATCGTTTTCAATAGTCAGTCACTGTAAGGAGATGATTTATGGCAGCCGTAGAAATCCCCGTAAAAGATGTTACCCGGCAGCCCGACATCGACGTCGATAAAATCATAGACGAGATCGAGGACATATTACCACAGCCAAAGAAAGATCCATTCAAGATGCCTTCCGGGCCGCTGAAAGTGGTACATGCGTTTTGGCTGGCAGGTATGAGCTGCGACGGCTGTTCAATTTCGACCGTAGGCGCTACCCAACCTTCGGTCGAATCGCTCCTAACCGGCTCAATTCCCGGCCTGCCCAAACTTATTTTGCACCATCCGGTTCTATCGGTCGAGGCCGGTGAAGAATTCGTGCATAGTTATGAGCTGGCCGAACGAGACGAGCTGGACGCACCCTTCGTGATCGTATTTGAAGGATCGGTTCCGGACGAAAGCATCGCCAGTGCTAACGGCGGCTACTGGTCGGGCATGGGCGCGCGTGAGGTTGACGGCGAAATGCAGCCTATTCCCACGGCAGAATGGTTGAGGCGGATGGCGCCCAATGCGGCGGCAGTCGTCGCTATCGGTACCTGCGCCACATGGGGCGGCGTACCGGCCGCTATCGGCAATCCGACCAACGCGATGGGGGTCATGGACTTTTTAGGGGAAGAATATCGCAGCATCTTTGGTTTACCGGTCATCAATATTCCGGGCTGCGCGCCGGTAGGCGATAATTTTACAGAGACCGTGGCTGCGGTGCTGCTGTTCTTACAAGGCTTGGGCCCGCTGCCCGAATTTGATGAGTTAGGCCGCCCGGTCTGGCTTTACGGCGAAACGGTTCATCGCGGTTGTACTCGAGCCGGCTTCTATGAAGAGGGAACTTTTGCCGACACGTATGGGCAAAAAGAGTGTTTAGTAGAAATCGGCTGCTGGGGCCCGGTGGTTCAATGTAACATAAACAAGCGGGGCGCGATCAACCATATGGGGGGCTGTATGAACGTGGGTGCACCCTGCATCGGCTGCACAATGCCCGCCTTTCCCGACGGTTTCTCACCCTTTTACCAGCGACCACCCGGCACCTTGGTCTCTTCGAGCGCTTCTCGCACCCATGGCTTCGTCATTCGCATGCTGCGCCAGAATACTCAGTTCCACCAAAATCGTACCCGGCGTTGGGCGGAGCAGGGGCACGTGCCCGGCGGCTGGGGCCGGGTACGCGAGCCAAATGCGGTTGAGAGGGTTGCCCAATACTTCTACAAAAAGCTACAGTTTCGGGGGGGTAAGAAGCCCGGCTCGCTGCCCCACGGCTAACTCCCTTATCGATGGAGATTAGGAGGTTGAAATGACCGATGCTGCTCTCTTCGCCAATTGGTATCTTGGCCTGGGTCTGGCTGCCCTTGTCGTCGTCATTGCCGCAATTTTACTGATTCTGGTCTGGCGTGCGGCCCAACGCATTTTGAACCTGGCGGTCGCAGCCTTGGATTTGGTCAAGCAGATCAAGCATAACACCAC
>JBFGLD010001084.1:0-2839 GCA_041576335.1 Anaerolineae bacterium
GAGGGATCGAGGCCTATGTAAAACTGGCGCTGCCATGCTAATTATGTAATTGCGATAATCTTGACGTTTAGGCACAATGCCCGCTTACCCGGGTTAAGCCTATGGATCACACCGGTCTTGAACTAAGAAGAGAATACGCACGACGTACTACGAACGAGTTGTGGATTTCTAATTTCATTTTCATCAGGCATAAATTCCGTTTTCCCAAAAAGTTCCTACCTGAAAGGGGGTGGTCGGTCGAGTTAACCTGGCTGCAGTCAATCATTCCAATGGTTCATTTATAGAAATAGTAGGAGGAGTAACTACTAATGTTTTCCAAAAAAATTATTTTACTTTTTGCCGCTATGGCTGTGCTCAGTTTGGTAGCCGCATGCGGCGCAGCCCAACCCCAAACGATCACCGTCGTCGAAACGGTTGTGGTTGAAAAAGAAGTACAGGGTGAAACCGTCACGGTTGTCGAGACCGTCGAAGTGGTCAAAGAAGTCGAAAAAGAAGTTGAAAAAATTGTCGAAGTGGCCCCGGAGGATCCCGATGCCGACCGGGTCCGGCTTGATACGGTCATCGGTACGGAACCGCCCAGCCTTGACCCGGCGCTCGGCACCGACACCACCTCAATTTTTTTCATCCGCCAGATGTTTGTGAGCCTAACCACCTTTGACGAAGATGCCAATGTGGTGCCTTATCTGGCGACCGACTGGGAAGTGTCTGACGATGGCCTGGAGTGGACCTTTAAGCTGCGGGATGATATCCGTTGGGTCCATCGTGATCCCAACACCGGCGAATTCGAGGATCTGGGCCCGGTCACGGCTCAAGATGTGGTTTACGGCGTGACTCGCACCCTTGATCCCAACACGGCTTCAGATTACGCTTACGTGTTGTACGTCATTGAAGGGGCCGAAGAATTAAACTCAGCCGATCCAAATGCGGAGGGTTTTGAGGATATCCTGGCCGGTTTGGGCGTGAGCGCGCCGGATGACCAAACGGTGGTGTTTAAGCTGAAAGATCCGGCGGCCTATTTCCCCTCAATCGCGGCCATGTGGGTCACCTTCCCGCAGCCGAAAGACGCCATTGAGCAGTGGGGTGACAACTGGACCGAGGCCGGCCTGATCGTAACCAACGGCCCCTACACCCTGCGCGAGTGGAACCATGGCTCTGACATCCTCATTGAAAAGAATCCGCTCTGGATCAACGCCGACGACGTCCAAATAGAGCTGTACGGCGGCCCGATCATTCAGGAAGCCTCGACGGCCATGGCTTTATACGAGAATAACGAGATTGACATCATGGAGGGCAGGTCGGGCCAGCCGCCACCCCTCCCGGATATGGATCGGATCCGCAGCGATTCCCAGCTCAGCCAGGAGCTTTTTGTCGCCCCGGACCTGTGCACCTACTACTATGGTTTTGTCAATACCAAACCGCCGTTTGATGATCCTCTGGTCCGCAAAGCCTTTGCCGCAGCCATCGATCGGCAGAGCCTCATTGATAATGTGACCAAGGGCGGGCAAACGCCGGCCCACTCCTTTGCTCCGCCGGGCATCTTTGGTAACGTGGCGGACGATATGAGCATCGGCGAATTCCTGGTCGAAGCCAGCTACGGCGATCAGGTTGCCCAGGCTCAAGAGTGGCTGGCCGAAGCCGGTTATCCTGAGGGCGAAGGGATTGACATTGTGCTGGCCCACAATACTTCCGAGTCTCATGCCCAGGTGGCCCAGGCTGTGCAGGCCATGTGGCAAGAGGCCTTCCCCAAGGCGAAGGTTACCATCGAAAACCAGGAGTGGGCAGTCTATCTGAATACATTGCTGCCGGAGTCTCCTGACGAAGAAAAGCCCAACGTCTATCGCCTGGGCTGGTGTGCCGACTACCCGGACAGCAACAACTGGCTGAACGAGGTGTTCAATTCGAAGAGTGGCCAAAACTATTCTAAGTACAATAACCCCGACTTTGACGCCTTGGTTGAAGAAGCGGCCTTTGAGCCGGATCCGGATAAACGTCTGGAACTTTATCGCCAGGCTGAAGATCTCTTCATCACTCAAGATACGGCCATTGCCCCAATTTACTACTATACCTTCAACCGGCTGCACAAACCCTGGTTAACCAAGGTGGTGATCAGCCCGGTCAGCGGTGATCCGATTGCCGAATGGCGCATCGATTGGGAAGCCAAGAAAGCCGCTCGCGGTGAGTAACGGTTTCTGAACGCCGACAAGAAGCGACGCAGTCTTAAAAACTGCGTCGCTTTTTCTACACGTGTGACGTTGAGTCACAAAGGAGGCCTACGTTGCTTGCCTACGTCATTCGTCGCATTTTTTGGTCTATCCCCGTCATTCTGCTGCTGACGTTTGTTATATTTGCCATGATGCGAGCTATTCCCGGCGGCCCGTTTGATTTTGCCGGCGACAAAAGCTTGCCCAAGGCTGTGACCCAAAATTTGGAGCGCCGTTTTCATTTGGATTGGCCCTTAGGTTGGCAATTTTCTTCCTACGTTCTCGGGGATGACATCACGGGGGCGGTCTGCCGGGGATTGTCATTTCTACCCGGCTGCGCCGCAGTCCAAGAAACGGCCCATTTAGGAATTTCCAAAGGTTTGATCCGGGGTGACTTGGGTATTGCTTTGAAACAGCGCGGCCGCACGGTTAACGAATTAGTCAAGGAGTCGTTCCCTGTTTCCTTTCAACTCGGTCTTATTGCCATGGGCTTGGCTCTGTTGATCGGCTTGCCGGCCGGTATTTTGGCCGCACTCAAACAGAACAGCTGGGTCGATTACAGCTCTAGTTTTGTGGCGGTTCTGGGCCTGTCAATCCCCAATATGGTGTTGGGGCCGCTGTTGATCTGGATTTTTCCC
>JBFGLD010001085.1:0-2838 GCA_041576335.1 Anaerolineae bacterium
TGGTGCGATGGATATCACTACACTCAAGGTGATACAGCGCCTTAATGACCTTTGTTGCCAAGCGAGGCATGGGGTGGTTCTAGATCAACGGGATCAGGCCGGGACTTTTTAGCTTTGGGTTGCTTCCCACTCAAAAAAGGCTTCAAGGACCTGTCGAAACAAGGGAGCCGCATGGCGAGATCCTTCGCCGGCATGCTCCAAAATGACCGTTATCGCAACGCGGGGGTTGTCGGCGGGAGCATAACCGGCAAACCAGGCGTGAGGTTCCTCTTGGCCCGACTCGGCAGTGCCAGTTTTGCCCGCCACGGTATAAGTTATACCTTCAAAAGCTTGACGGGC
Source organism: Anaerolineae bacterium (assembly GCA_041576335.1). GTDB lineage: Bacteria > Chloroflexota > Anaerolineae > 4572-78 > J111 > JANQQF01. Next base: position 340 of record JBFGLD010001085.1, read on the forward strand.
TGTTCCCCGCGCTCCACTGACGACGGCCTCTAAGCTCTGGCGAATCAAGGTCATCGTTTCGGCTGAAATCGACAGGATACCGGCCTCCTCCGGCTCAAAAACCTCCTCACTGCCGTCGACGGCTACGATTCGGTCGATGATGCGCGGCGTAACCAAACGCCCTCCGTTGGCAATGGCGGCGATAAGGCGGTTGATTTGCAGCGGTGATGCCAGCATAAAGCCCTGGCCAATAGCCAAATTGACCGCGTCACCATCAAACAGCGGTTCATTGTACTTGGCCTGTTTCCAAAGATCGTCTACAACGACTCCGGTCGCTTCCTGAATGCCGATAACTCCGGGTGCGGCTCCCAGGCCATAGGCGCGAGCCCAATCCGGAAGCAACTGCCGGTCGCTTCGATGCAAAGCCAGGCCAACTTCGTAAAAAACAACGTCACAACTTTGGGTAAGGCCATCAACTAGATTGATTTTGCCGTGACCCGTTTTTAGCCAGCATTCTTTTTCAAACTCTTTACCCAAACCGTCCCACTTTCCGGTACACATAAACATGTGATCAGGCTTGAGCTCCAGAGCTTCCAGGCCGGCGCTCAGCCCCACAATCTTAAAAATAGAAGCAGGCGGGTAAAGCCCCTGGGTGGCGCGATTAAGTAGGGGCCGAGTTTCGCTGGTGTATAGCTTTGTCCAGGTTTCAACATCAAATCCGGTCGTAAATACTGCCGGCTTAAACCGAGGAGAGCTGGCTATGGCATAGATCATACCGGTGTCAGGGTTCATCACTGCAATGGCCCCCAGCCGCTCACCCAGCAAACGTTCTACCGTCGCCTGAAAGGGGGTATCAATCGTCAGGTAAATACTGCTGCCGGACTGGGCCTCGACTGCACCCAACTCCGTCAAAACCTCACGTGACTGAGACAGGGTCACTAAGCGTCCCCCGCGCTGTCCAGCCAAGACACGCTCGCCCCAACCCTCAAGACCGGCCAAACCAACAAGCTCATCACCCCGATAACCCTCATTTAGGTAATCCTGCCTGCGCTCAGCCGGAATAGCGCCCATATAGCCGATAATATGAGCCGCCGTTTCACCATCGTTGTAAACTCGCACCTCGCGGGCACGGCGTTCCACGCCCGCAAGATTGTTGAGCAAATTGTCATGCTCGAGGCTGGTTTCAAAGGTGATATCGGCGATCGGCACAAACCAATCCGGATTAGCTGTCGAGACTTTTTCAAGAATGGTATCAGGTTTGACGCGCGTGAGCGTTGACAGGTAGTCGACCACTACCCGATCGTCTTTAAGATATTGGGGGATAATGCCCACTGTTACCATCTGGCCCTGCGAGGCGAGAGCATGGTAGTTTTTATCATAAACATTGCCGCGGGCCGGTTGTTGGCTTAAGAAGGCCAAGCTAATCCCTTCGCCTAGCTGAGGCAGCACCAGGGTGGGTTGCCACTCGACTCCCCAGCGCCCTTCCAAGAATTTTAACTTCATCTGATTGTCGGCGTGAATCGTATCAAAAAGGGTCGTCTGCCAAGTTGTCTGAAATATCGCCGACGCCTGGTCGCTATGGTGAAGTAATGACTGGAGCTGAGTCTCGACCTGGTTCACAGTTGCTTCGGCCAAAGCTCGCATATAATGGCCTTCAAAAGCTGTTCGAGATATACGCAGTTGAGAGTCAGGCGAGAGCAGGCTGTACATCCGATCGTAATCTGCGGCGCTCCAGGCTGCTAAATATGCTTGAACTACTCCATTAGCACTCGGTAGCGGCGTAGGCGTTGGCGTAGGTAGTAGCGTAGCCGTAGGCTCTACCGTGGCCGGCTCCAATCCAGCAGTACAGCCTCCAACCAGTATCATTACACCCAAACCTTTTAGGAAAATGCGACGAGGGATTTTTGAACTAGTCATAATAAAGATTATAGCACCGAGCCGGCAACCCGCCAAACAATAATTCCCAGGGCAATCGCATGCTAAATTATTTCGCACATAATGTCACTTCGAGTGCTCAACGAGGCTAAGGCATCGTTCATAAAGGGGAGAAACCGGGGGAGCTCCCCCCTCGCGAAGGGCCGGCCCCCCGGCCTACCGGTAGTTTCTTGGCAGCAGTGACGATAGGAGCGAGAAATCCTTACGGCAGTGGTTTGCAAGACTGGGCCTCGGGGATTTCTCGCCGTTCTGCTCCTCAAAATGACGTGTTTGTCTGATTTTTTAGGTAAATTGTCGAATATGTGATTGCCCTATGCAGAGCGTCAAAGCGGCTTACCCTGCAGCGATTTTTGTGGTATGATTATAGAGCGTTTTCGAATTCGTTAACGCGCTATCTTATGCCTGGCTAAACTTAGACAACCATGGCGACATTCTCCGTCCTACTTATAGAAAATCAAATCTCCGACGCAGCCAGCATTGTCGAGTCGATTGATCAGCACTTGACCAGTTATAAATTATCCGTTGTGCGAGACGTTCCCGAGGCGATCGCCGCGCAAGAACCGGCAAACGTTATCTTGCTCGACA
>JBFGLD010001086.1:0-2837 GCA_041576335.1 Anaerolineae bacterium
AATGCCCTTTTTTATAAAAAGCTGCCGGAGCTTTGAGTATCCGGCAGCTTTTGCGTTAAATACGGTTTTAACTACGCTGCAGGCTCTATTTAAGTTCGTAAGTAACCTGCAGTTGTACAGTCACCTCTACTTCACCCGGCGAGATTGGTCCGGCGCCACCCCCACCAACACCTTGAGCCAGAGCAATTTCGGCGCCGCCGAAAAAGGGGCGGCTGCCGATGACTTCGCTAATGCTGATAACGTCGCCAACCTCAACCCCATTCAGGTCTGCCAGCTCACGAGCCGTTGCCAGTCCATCATCCACAGCTTTCTGGCGCGCTTCAGAACGAAGCTGCTCGGGATCTGCAATATTGAAGTTCACGCTATTTATATTGTTGGCCCCGGCCTCTATGGCACCGCTCAAAGTGGTGGCCACTTTTTCCAGGTCGCGCACAGTTACGGTGACATTATTATTCACATGATAGATCGGTTCAACAACCGTTTGCCGATCAGGGCTGAAGGGACGCTCTACCCAAACGTTATAGTAAGCCGTCTGAATGTCATTGTCCCCAATCCCCTGTGCTTTAAGCGCAGCCAGGAGTGCGTCCATTGCATCGGCAGCCTCACTGCTGGTTTGCTTTACGTCAGTCCCAACGGTTTCGATCCCGATGTTTATTTGGGCGATATCGGGGGCGGTTTTTACTTTGCCCTCACCAACCACCGTAATAGTGCGGCTCACGCTTGAGTTTACTTGGGCTTCGGTGCGGGCCTCGGCATCGGGCGAGCCGGAAAAGGCCAACACTATCGCCCCGAGCACAACCATAAGAACCGCACCGATAACAGTAATCAGACCCGATCGATATTTTGTTTGCATAATTTTTTCATCTCCTTAACTATTAAGTAGTCTGACCGCCATAAATAACACGGTCACTCGATTAGACAGCGATTTGGTTCGAACTGTTCCTTTCCATCGCCGTGAATCCAACTTGCTCTACCCTGATTATCAGCCACAGTAACGGATATTGGCGGGTGCCCAACCGACAACTCGTGCTAACCCCGGGTTACCATCACAGTTCTAGAAAAACGCTCTAAGTTGCTGAATATTTGCGGCGATTGAAGCCCGATCGTTGAATATGGCCGAGCCGGCTACCAAAACGGTGGCGCCTGCCCGTACCACGTCCCCAATTGTCTCTGTATTGATTCCCCCGTCCACTTCCAGCTCAGCTTCAGATCCCGTGTCATCCAGCATCTTTCGCAGGCGCTCGATTTTGGCTGTGCTTGAAGCAATGTAGCTTTGCCCGCCGAAGCCGGGATTGACTGACATCACCAAGACCAGGTCTAGCCCGGGTAATAATTCTTCCAAGCTGGACAGGGAAGTGGCCGGGTTCAGCGCAACCCCGGCTTTGAGACCCAAGGCTTTAATTTGCTGCACGGTACGATGCAGGTGTGGGTTCGTTTCAACGTGAACCGTCAGTATGTCGGCGCCCGCATCGGCAAAATCGGCCAGATATCGCTCTGGCCACTCAATCATCAAATGCACGTCGAGCGGCAGCGCTGTAACCGGCCGAATCGCCTGCACAATGATCGGACCAATCGTAATATTCGGCACAAAATGTCCGTCCATCACGTCAACGTGAATCCATTCGGCTCCGGCAGCTTCTGCGGCTTGGACCTGTTCGCCCAACCGGGCAAAATCGGCCGACAAAATGGACGGAGCGATTTTTAAGCGAGTCATTCAGTTTCACCTCCAGATTAACTTCTGGCTGGCTTCAGACGCATGTTTTACATGCTGCAGTTCCAAAGGCATGATAACCTTCCGCCTAGATTTGTCAATGAATCGCACACCTTATCGAACCCCCGTTCTCCTCGAGTGAGCCAACGAAAAACGAACTAACCAATAAGGAGGAACGATTTTTTTGTCTACTCCAATCTGCATTCCAATGCAATCCGCACGGAACTTCCACAGAATGCTAACTGATCTAAACGAACTTTTGTGATATGATATTAGGTAAGCGACGACTATCGAGCTTGAGGCTATAAGGTGGAGGGCACGATGACGCAGCCTGCGCTCGCAACACAGCAAGAACACAATAAAATGGAAGAATTGAAAAACATGTTCGTCCGCAATGTTCAGCATGAGTTACGCACGCCCGTATCGATCATCATGGGCTATGCTGAACTATTGCGTGACGGCACGCTGGGCGGACTAGCCCCGGAGCAGCGAGAAGCCGTCTTCGCCATCGCCAACCAAGCCCAAGTCTTGCGCAAACTGGTCGAACGAATTACAACACTCCTCGTTGTGGAAGCGACTAAGCCTCCCCAACTACCGCTACCCCTGCCTGATATTGTTGCCGGCGTGATTGAAGCCAATCAACCGCGGGCTACCCGCACCGGCTTAACCTTAACCGCAGATATACCGTCAGACCTACCCCTCGTTTCAGGAAATCCTGATCATTTGCAGCAAGCTATCGAGTGTCTGGTAGAAAATGCGGTCAAATTTACTCCGGAAGGGGGGCGGGTTGAGCTAAAGGCCCGCGCACAAGCCGATCGGATCTATCTGAGCATAACCGACACCGGCATCGGTATCGCCCCGAACAAATTGAGGCATATCTTTGACACATTTTTTCAAGCCGACGGGTCAACAACTCGCCGCTACGACGGGCTGGGGTTAGGCCTTACCGTGGCCAAAGCAATTATTGAAGCCCACGGCGGGCAAATTGAGGCGGAAAGCCGGCCGGGCGAAGGCAGTCGATTTACCATCACGTTGCCGGCCTTAACCTCTCTGGCTCTTGCAGCTCAATCCTTCCAACAGGACTTCACGCTGCAACGGATCCTAATCGTGGATGATGAAGAATATG
>JBFGLD010001087.1:0-2836 GCA_041576335.1 Anaerolineae bacterium
ATTTTTGCAAGATATCGGGGCCAGTCTGAGCAGTGATCAACTCCAGTTTGTCGAAACGCGCGAAGGGCATGGGGCTAAATTCTCAATTTTTAGCGGCGGTAATTTGACCCAGGGTGATACCTTAACGCTGCAGTTGAGCGACCTAGACCAACTCCAATTCAACGCAGGAGCTGATACGCCCAACGCGTCCGAATTCAACCAGAGTCGGGTTGACCAAAATATGCTGCGTTGGTTTGTGGTCGGCCTGGGCGGGTTATTGATCGCGGCCGTTGCCCTGGTATACCCCATCTATCGCCCACAATTAAGTCGACAGACTGCCGCTGATACGGATAAGGACATGCGACGCCAAAAATTGCAGCTGATGCTGGCTCGCTTAGATGAAGTTTTCGAAGGCGGCGAACTCGACGCGGCGGTCTATCGACCGGTGCGGAGCCGCTTTAAGGCCGAGTTAGCCACGCTTATGGAGCCGTAAAGGGAACTAACGGATCAAAAGCCCCGCTATGGATCGCATAGCGGGGCTTTTTCAATGTTGAAGGATCTGAGGCATTTACTCAGGTTCGCCAGAAAGCGGCGGCTGAATTCAATTGAACCGCTTGAGGTGCTAGTTTAAACCATCCACGAGCCAAAGGGCCGGCGTTCATCCAAACGAAAACCGGCATCACGTGCCATTTGCAGCGCGGCCTTGAATTCCGGCGTGGTCAAACCTCGGTTAATTTCAGGGTACTTTTCGGCGCTGACCTTGCCTGCCGGATAGTATTGAGCCATCATATTTATATAAAGTTGAGGGCCAATGGCTTCGGACAAGAAATTTAGGACCTGGCGCGTTTCATCGAGCAAGCCCGGCATCACCAGGTGACGAACCAAAACGCCTCTTTTGGCCAGGCCTTTCTCGTCAAACTTAAGCGGGCCCACCTGACGGTACATTTCCTTAATTACCCGGCCCGCAGCCAGAGCGTAGTCCTTGGCCTTTAAGTAGCGCAAGGTTAAGTCGCTTGTCCAAAGCTTGAAATCAGGCATATAAATATCAACCACGCCATCCATCAAACGCATGCTCTCCATCGAATCGTAGGCTGAGGTATTGTACACCAGGGGCAGCCGCAGCCCGGCTTCCACAGCCAGCGGCAATGCTTCTAAAATTTGGGGCACAACATGTTCGGGGGTAACAAAGTTGATGTTGTGGCAGCCTTGAGCCTGCAGCTCTAACATCATCGCGGCTAACTCGGCCGGACCTACTTCCATGCTCTTCTCGGCCTGGCTGATGTCAAAGTTCTGGCAAAAGACGCAGCGGAGGTTGCACAAGCCAAAGAAGATCGTGCCACTTCCGCGCCAGCCGCGCAGACAATCCTCCTCGCCAACGTGAGGGAAATAGCTCGAGACTTGGGCGTAGCGGCCCGTCTTGCAGGCCGCTGTTTTATCGGCCAGCCGGTTCACCCCGCAATCGCGCGGGCAGACGTAGCAGGCCTCCAGCCCGGCAACGGCTTTTTCAGCCCGCCGCTGCAGCTCGCCCTCGCGGTGCAGGGCCAGGTAGGCCGGTTCAAAATCGGCCGCATGGAGTTTATATTTGTTGGACGTATAATAATTAGTCATTATCCTGTTAATCCTGTCCACTATTTCTCGCACGTAATCCGGCTGCTGCCGGGTAACAAAGCCTTGCTGCTCGCGATGAAGGACTTTGGCCGAACTGTTGTAAGACAGTATAGCATCGTTAACCCGGCTTCGTCAACGCGTACGGCGCCCATTTTTCCTGAAAATATAGAAAAAAGTATCCGTTTGAGGTATAATTTGGATATTCCTATACATAACATCGAAGGGTACTCGTCTTTAGATGAAGGACTCGCTGTGACCACGCTTAGCGAGCTGCGGCTGCGAACTTATAAAAATCTACAAATCTTGGAGGAACGGAAGGCCAAAATGGGCGGTAATCCAGAGCTTAAGTTAATCAACGAGCTCGAGGACCATCACCAGGCCCTGGCCATGATCGATCAAGCCCTTTCTTTGGAGCCCTTAACCGAGTCGGCTCTAAAGGTATTAAAGGAAGCTTTACGACCCCTGCTGATTGCCGGTAATGTCGAAAGTATCGACGTCGACGATCTTCAGTCAGCCGGGCCGATCCTTCAGTTTGAGCCGGAGACGGTTTTGATTTCGGCCGGCTCTTTCTTAATGGGGAGTCTGCCGGGTGAGAATGTGTTGGACAGCGAGCTACCCCAACACGAGGTCTACTTAGAAGCTTACCGGATTGGGGTCTATCCCACAACTAACCAACAGTACGCGGAATTTATTAGACAAAATGCACGGCAGGATATTCCTAAAAAAGCGGGCTGGTTCCTGCGCGAGCCCCCGGCTGATAAACTCAGCCATCCGGTGGTGGCTGTCAGCTGGCACGATGCGCAGGCGTACTGTCGCTGGCTAAGTGAGCAAACACAGCGCAGGTATCGCTTGCCTTCGGAAGCCGAATGGGAAAAGGCAGCGGGCTGGGCCAATGGCCAAAAACGAATGTACCCCTGGGGTAATACCTGGGCAACGGAGCGCTGCAACACCAACGGCAGCACGACGACGGATGTGTACGCCTATCCTGGTGGGATCAGCGCCTGCGGCTGCTTTGATATGGCCGGCAACGTTCAGGAATGGGTCAACACCCTGTGGGGCAGCGATCTCAGGGAGAGTGATTTCGCCTATCCTTACCAGCCCGACGACGGTCGCGAAGAGTTAGAGGCTGAAAAGCGGCTGCCCCGGGCATACCGTATTCATCGAGGGGGTGCTTTTCGCGATAATCCGGCAAATCTACGGTGCACTGCTCGCGGCGTTTCCGACCCTGACAGCAAGCTCAGGTGGCGTG
>JBFGLD010001088.1:0-2833 GCA_041576335.1 Anaerolineae bacterium
CCTTCCACGGGCGGCGTAGATGGCTGCCGTAAGTCCTGCCGGACCCGAACCAACGATGATCGTATTGTAGATAGTGTCGTGCTTGGTGCTGTGATTACCGTTTGCATTCATAATAAAACGAACTCTCCTAATATTTCAGAATTTCAGCTAAACCATTGTGTCCGTAACAAATTTTTGCTAATCAGACCCGCTTCACCAGGTCTAAGCACAGTTCAGCCGTAAAATTTTGTAGTTTGGTTAGTATGTGTTAGCAAATTTAATTTGTGCAGCTCACATGCTTCAGACGCTAAAAGATCGAAAAACCTTACCCGTCACAGTTTGACTTGTCTCACATTCAGAACTTTATCTAATTGCATCAACTCGTGCAGCACTTCCTGTGGTGCAGGCGAGTCGAGGTTGATAAACGAAATGTTGAGGGGAGGACGAGAGCGATCGCTGGGCGCAGAGCGGCCCATTCGCCATTCGGCAATGTTAATATTGTGGATACCCAAAAATGTACCCACGCGCCCCACTACGCCGGGCACGTCGAGACTTTCCATAACCAGGATAATTCCCTCAGGCTGAGCATCAATGCGGTAACCGTCCATTTGCACCAAACGCGGTTCCCCGTGGCTAAACAGCGTCGCAGCAATCGTGCGACTACAATCAACCCATTCCACCCGGCAAGAGATCAAATTAGGGTAGTCGGGCGTAGGCAATCCACTCGTCTGCGATATGGTGATGCCTCGCTTTTGGGCTAGAAGTGGCGCATTGATGTAGTTGACAGTTTCATGCAGGACCGGTTCAAGAATACCTTTCAGAATGGCAACGGTCAGAGGCTTGATGTGGCTGCTTATTTCCTTGCCTTTTATTTCAATTTCGACCCGGTGAATTATATCGCCGGCCAGCTGAGCCTGCAGGCTGCCAACTTTTTCGGCCAGGCTCAAGAATGGGTTTAAGGTACGAAAAAGCTCGGAATCGGCGATAGGCAGATTGATGGCGTTGCGATATTCGATTCCCCGCAGCGCATCTAACATCTGGTCGACAATTTGGGTGCCGACATCCCTCTGAGCTTCTTCGGTGCTGGCAGCCAAGTGGGGCGTTAGAATAACGTTATCCAAGCACAGGAGCGGGCTATTAGCCGACAGTGGTTCTTCTTCAAATACATCCAACGCTGCTCCGCCAATTTTACCCGATCTTAGTCCCTCGACGAGGGCGGCTTCGTCTATCAGGGCTCCACGGGCGCTATTAATAAGGCGCACCCCATCTTTCATTTGGGCGATCGTCTCAGCATTAATTAATTTTCGCGTGTTGGGCGTAAGAGCTGCGTGGAGGGCAATGAAATCGGACCGGTTTAGCAATTCGGGTAAATCTACGGGCTTGATCTTTAAGTCGCGGGCGATGTCGTGACTCAAGTAAGGGTCGTAGGTGAAAACTTCCATGCCAAACGCTTGACAGCGCAGCGCTACGCGCGTGCCAATTCGTCCCATACCGATAATGCCGATGCTTTTGCGATTGAGCTGCCGGCCAACAAAATTATTCCGATTCCATTCTCCACTTTTTAAGCTCGTGTGGGCTTGGGGAATGTGACGGCATAAGGCTAACAACATAGCCAAAGTGTGTTCGACCGTGGCAATTGTGTTTGCACCGGGGGTATTCATGACGATGATGCCGCGCATACTGGCCGCTGACACATCGATATTGTCCACTCCGACTCCCGCACGACCGATAACCTTGAGCTTGTCGGCGGCAGCCAAAACCTTCTGGGTGACCTTGACGCTGCTGCGTACAATCAAGCCGTCATAAGTAGAGATGCGTTGGGCGAGTGTTTTGGGGGTTAATCCGGTCACCACATCGTGGACCACGTCTTCGGCAGCCTCCAGCCGGGCAATTCCCTGGAGAGAAAGTTCATCCGTAACAAGTATCTTGTATGTCATATTTGCTCCACGGCAGAAAAGTAAGGTAATTTGATAAGTTGATCAGGCAGGTGGACCTAAAATTCTTATGCGCTACCCCTACTTGTTACTAATCAAAACTTCCCCCGCTTTAATCATTGCTCGACCTTTGCTTAACACAGCTTCGTAAGGTGTGCCCGTCAGAACAGCCTGCTCGCCGGCTGACAGGGCTAATGGTAAAACCGGGGCAAGCGTATTACATTTTATGAACACGTCGGCCTCGGCAACAACACATTGGCGAGTAATAACGCCGCCAAAGCCCACCACCATGTCGACCATAGTCTGTGCTGAAAGGTCGCTCATGCCATCGCCAACGAGCAGCGAACGTCCCCAGCGGTCGCCCAGTAGCTCGCGAATTACATCAGCTTTGCCGTGAGAGGCGATCAGCGGTGTGTTTTCGGGATCCATATACTCTACATCGGGTCGCTGCCCCCAGCGATCTTGCTGATAATCCCACCACTGGCCAGATAAGCTGTTATAACGAATGTCGACCGCGCGAATATTTTGGTGAGGAATACCTAGCCACTCGCCAAAGGGTTGGACAGCAGCAAGAAGGCCCCCACTCACGATAAAGAGATCTTTGTTGGCCTGCTTCAACGCGCGGATAACCTCGACCACGTCCGGAACCAACGTTTGCCGATATGTACGTTCTAGTTGGCAAATCTCAGCTCGGGTCGGGCACAGTAGGTCGAGCCGCCGGTCGTATACGCTTTCCAGATGGACCTCACCATCCATTGCCGCGTCTGTAAGCTTCTTAATTTCATCAAATTTACCCTTTTGCCGGGCTAGCTCATCGATTCCCTCAATGCTTGTGAGGGTGCTATCGCAATCAAAAAAAATAAAGTCAAAACCCGGCCAATCTGGCTGAAGCGGATTTTTCTTGGACACGATTGCCTCCA
>JBFGLD010001089.1:0-2830 GCA_041576335.1 Anaerolineae bacterium
CTGCCAACCGCCACGGGCCCCAGTATCTTTAACTGAGCCTCCATCAGTGACCGGGGTAAGCCTATCAGCCTGTCGGCAAGCAGAGTTATCGCCCCGGTCGAGTACATGCCGGCCGCCACAATGAAGAGGACGCCAACGGTAGCCACGCCCGAGTTGGCAAAGCCTGCCAGCAGCTGATTTTGCGGGGCCAGACGGAGCGTCATCGACACGGTCAAGGTGCCCATGAAGACAAACCAGGCTGGTAACCTATCCCAAATAAGCAGCGCAAACATCACGACCAGAATCGTTAGCATGGTCCAGGCTTCCAAAGACATTCCGATCCCTCGTTTTGGTTTGAGAATTAGAAAATCTCTCTGAAACGCCAGCGGCTCCTGCAACGGGCCCGATAGTCCTTAGTAGTCACAGCTTCCTTGTTGAAATACCCCATTATATTATTTTGTAAAACTTCGTGGGAATATTAGGCCGACTCGCCAACGGCTGTCGAACCGTCGTCATCCTCCGTATTTTGTTCGGCCTCGGCCATGGCCGCGGCCGCAACAGCTTCAGCCTGAGCCACGGCATCCTCGGCCTGGTTGACCGCACCGGCGTCGAGCAGGCCGGCATCAACCAAGGCATCAACTGCGTCCCGCGCAGCCGCGTCCTCAATCAGACCGGCTACAATCAAGGTCTGGACCGCATCGGCCACTGCTACCGTTTTGACCAGTTCCGCTGCTACGACGGTTTCCGCCGCATCTTCAATCGCCGCTTCTTTCACGGCTTCAGCCATATCAATGGTGATCAGCGCGTCCAACAGCGCTGCGCCTTTGACCGCTTCCGCCAGCTCAATAGCAGCTTCGGCTTCGACGATGGCCCGTAATTCTTGACCAACCATGAGCAAGGCCTCCGGCGTCAGAAAGCCCTGGGCCAGCATGTGGCCGCCGGCATCCCGAATCGCGTGTTTCAGGCCGGCCGCCCACACATGCTCGACAAGCAAAAGGCCCGCCGCACTACCCGGCTCGATCTGATCGGCTATGCCCCGAATATCAGCCTCGGTCAGGCCATATTCATTCTCGGCCGTTGCCAGGGACCCGGCTTCAAGGCCGGCCCCTATCTTGCCGCTGCCGGCCCCATTCAGGCCGATCATGCGAGCGAGCAAGGTCCCATATTCGATAGCCTCCTCTTGGCTCAGATCCGTGTCCTCAAAGGAAATGATGTTGCCGGCTTCATCTTTCATCACAAATAGTAGATCAAGCACTCTGATCACGTCCCCGGTGCGGAGCTCCTCCAACTCCCGCAATATCTCGCCTCTGAAACGATCGGTCCGTTCAAAGCCAACCACGACCAGTTGTATAGGTCCAATATTCATTTGTTACCTCCTTTTATCGACCCGCGTGGGCCATCATATCAATCACCACCGTAATCGCCAAGATCAGCAGGGCATCCTCGCCCCCCGCTACTTCCACGCCGTAGGTGTCCCGGATGCGGAACCATTTTTTGGACACATTAGCCACCGGCTGCCGCCCCCGTTCAATTCGGTATTCGTGGTTAAGGATGTTGCCCTGGGTCTTGAGGTCATCCCCGCCGGGGATGTTAATCGTCCAACGGTCTCGCAGCGGTGTGAGCAGGGCGTTATGAACCTTGGCCGCCACCTGATCACCACGATAGATGTTCATCGTTTCGCGTGCCCGGACCATCTTCTCTTGAATTTTGTATATTCTATTGCCCTGCCGGTCCTCAAAAAAGAGGGTCGAGCGGACCCGAAACATCTTGCCATCCACTTTGAAAGCCCGCTGGCCGCGACCATCTTCAATCCAGAAATCATCACCCAGGGCGAAGATTCGCTGCTTCATTTTATAGCGCGTGCCGGTGCGAGCGCCTGCCGGCGTTTCGACGCCTGCCTGCTGCGGTTTGGCGGCGGCGCGGTTTCGTCTTCTACGTAACATTAAAATACCTCCTCTATTTAACTAATCATAATCTCTTTCATTTAAGACCTGGCGCAGGGCTTCCTCAGCTTCCGGCGCCAGGGTGGTGTGATGCAATTTGTCTTGATAGGGTTTCAGCAGGGCCAGAGCAGCATCAGGGTCAGAAGCTTCCCGAAGCAGCAGAAAGAGGGCCGAACTGCCCGGTTTTAAGGCTTCGGTCAAATCCTTGATAAACGATTTGTCGATTCCCGACTTGGCCAGCGACCCCAGCAGTGATCCGCCGGCCGTCCCCATGATTAATCCGCCGATCGGGCCGCCAAATAGAAACCCGAGCAGCATTCCCAGCAGGCCACCGCCGACGGCACCTGCCTTCGTTCCCGGATTCATTTCATCGTCGATCTGCACCTTTCCGTCTTCGTTCTTGACCACGACCGCCGCATCATCCAGGCTGATAAAGCCCTGATCCTCGGCTTTACCCAAGGTTTGGCGAACAATCTTAGCTTCGTCAACATTGCCAAAAATTATGGCGATTAAGTTGGACACGCTGGCCCTCCTTTCAATACATCCTCTTCATAACTACTTGTCTACACTTCGAAACCCGGATGTAGAGACCGGAGCCGTAAGCCCCCCGTCAATGGTCATCCGCCCCGGCCCGAAACCAATGCCAGGGTTTCCAGACCCACAGCAGGACGCCCAGGCCTCCAACAATCAGCATCAGCCCGTACGGCAAGTAAGCCCTTAATGTCAACAGGTAGCAGCCTGGCAACATGCCTGCTGCGATGAGGGCCGTCAACATAATCCGGCTTTTCGTTTCAGTCGTCATTACTTCTCCAATTCAATCCGGCGTCACTCATCGGGTGCGTCCCAAAATTGGGGAAAGCATGGGGGGCGCTTGCCCAGCCGAGCTGGATGCTTCGCGAGGGTATCCC
>JBFGLD010001090.1:0-2826 GCA_041576335.1 Anaerolineae bacterium
TAGGCGATAAAGATCAAGAGGTTGCCACTGGCCACTTCTACCCGCCGGCCGTAATCCTTGAGGAAAAAAGTCAACCAGGAGACGACGATGATGATCAGGATAGGCAGGAAAAAGCGAAAGACATAGAAATTGAGATGGCGCTTGGCCTCAAAGCCAAAGGAGAAGCGTGAGCTGCCGTCGGAAGTATCAACGGTCGTGCCAAAATCGGTCACGATCCATTCTTCTTCGCCCAGCTGTTCGCCGAGCCCGCTGAACCCTTTCAGGTCGGTGTAAGCGAAGAACTCCTCCGGAAAAACAGAGCGGACGCGAATAAAGAATTGTTGCTGATCAAAGGGAAACATGCGGAAGTCAAAATCAGGGGCTTGCAGGGTCGTCGAGAATCGTTCGACGTAGGTGGCTGCCCCATTGGGCCGAACCACGACCACCTGGCCCTGGCTATCCCGCCGGCCTTGCTGATTGAACACGGTAAAGGCCGGCCAGCGGGTAACTCCCTTTTCGGACAGGTACTTTATAAAATCAGCGTCCCGAAAGGTTTGGAAGCGGCATTGGCAGGTATCCGGGCTAAAGGCCAGAGCAGGGTCGGTCCATTCCATCCGCAGATCAACCACGGCGCCAAAGTTCTCAGATTTTTGATCAACGCCGGTAATTTGATCCATTTTGATCCCAACCCGAACTTGGCCGGGCCCGATCAACACCGCCTGGCCGGTACTGGCCGCTTGACCGGTCAAGACGTCCGGCGTGTTAAGGCCCACCAAGAGATGGTATTCGCCCTCGGTCACGGCACCGTCTTGACAACAAGCCGTTACCCGTAACCGGTCATCACGGCTATCGCCATCAAAGGTATATTCCAAGGTGGCGCTGGTCATTTGGCCGGAAAAATTGGCCGTGCGCAGCGGTTTGTTCCCGAAATCTTCCAAAATGAGAATTGGCTTTAGGTCGCCTGAAGTTGCCTCGACAAACGCGGTCAGCGTATCGCCCGCCTCGACATCTCGCAGCGTGAAAAATTGTGACCGGGTCTCTGCGGTAAGCGTACCGCTTACCTCGTCAACCGCCGCGTTTAACAAAGAGTCCCGTTCATTAAAGTTAGCGATGGTGTCGCCCGTGGCTATAGCCTCACCGGTTAAAACATCCGGGGCATTAAGCCCGATCAGGAGCCGATAATCTCCGAAGCTCCGCTTACCTGGGGCGCTGAACACTAATAACTGATAATTGCCGTCGGCCGGGACGGCAAATTCAAGCGCCGCAGCATATCCGGGGCCGCCGTCGTCATTCCAGGCCAGGAACACCTGATCGGCGAACTCAGGAACAACTTCCAGGGGATCACGTCCGGCCGCGATATTCTGCTCAAATTCGGTAGTGAATTCAGCCCGCAAGGTTGTCCGATCCAAATTTGCATCAGCCAAGCCCAAAAAAGGGTCCAAGTTGCGGGACGTCCCCTGAGCATAGACATAGAGGGTTTGTCCTTCCTCAAGACCGGGTAGGTCGTAGAAGACAATCTCCCCAGGCTCAATACGGCCCGTCAATATCTGAACAACGCGGTTTTCCTGGGCTTGGGCCGGAGCAATCCCGGCCAGCAGACTCAGCAGCAGAATAGCCAGAGCCAAGGTCAAGTTCGACGGCACTCGGATTTGGCGGTCAGTGCCGGCAATTGCCGTACTGAGGCATGACCGCGTCCCCAAGATAGCGGCACCCAGGCATGCCGGCGCCTTATTTTCTCCAAGTAGCAGGCGCACCCACCTCGCCGCATTAAAGATCGTAGAAATTGACGTCAATCGTTTCTGCATAAATGTATCCTCCCCCGATTTCACTTTGTATGAGGCTGTGACCGAGATTTAAGGAGGACCGGGGGCTTGCGGGGTGACTCCCAACTTCGTCCCTAGTCTGCCAATATCGATTAATTTCCATAAGAACCCAGCGTATAACGGAAAAACAGCCGCAACATAACCCAGCACGCGCACAACTACCCGTACCAACGAGACACGACCACCGTCTAACGTAACCACCCGCAGCTGCATCAGAATCTTGCCGGGTGTTTGACCTTGAGTCCACCAGACTTAGGCCTCATCTTGTTGAAACCCCTGTTCGATTCCATTCACTCACGAAGTACCTATTTCTCCTCGTCCTTGGCCGCGGTGCGATCGGTCTCTGAGCCAAGTTCGCTGGTCAGGGCAGAATAGGCTGCGTCTTGGTGCGCCTCAAGCTGTTTGGCCACGTCGGCAGATATGGGCACGGTCATGACATCGGCGCCCAGGGCTTCCAGCTCCTGTTCCAGCTTGTTAACCCACTCGGCCTCGATTACGGCTACGACGGCTGAAGAGTCGGGCGCCAGCGAGGCCGCAACCTGATTGATGCGATCGGAGGGGAAGCGGCTCTCCCGCTTTTTCCGACCCACCAGGCTCCCGATCAAGGCCCCGGCCGCGCCCAAGACAATTCCGGCCCCGCCGGTGAGAATGCCCAGCGTTGCGCCCAAGATGACGCCGCCCAAGGCCCCTTTGCCCGGCGTCATGCCGACCTCTTTGTAAGATATCTTCTTACCCGTGGCATCTTTGACCATGGCCACCGCGGCCTGGATACCCTGCACTTTCTCCTTGTCTGCCTGCAGTTGCTTCAAGGCCTCTTCAGCGCCGTGCGCCTCACCGAAAGCAGCTATAACCAGTTGAACAGATACGTCACTCATTTTGCCTCCTCTGCAAATAGGCCGATAGGCCGGGGGGCTTGGGGGAACACCCCCAAAATCTCCCCATTTTCATTGTTTGTGGCGTGCGTCACACGATCGTAACGACTCCTATATAAATACAGTAGTCAGTCATCAGTCAGCGTCAGAAA
>JBFGLD010001091.1:0-2819 GCA_041576335.1 Anaerolineae bacterium
GTCGGTGAAGGTTCACAGCGCAAAGAAATGCGTCGAAGCTATCAGGAAAAACATCTACAACTGGACGCCCGGCGGACCGGTCTACGATTGGAGCGATATCAATCGACGGGCTAAAGAACGGGAGGTGAAAGCTGATCGAAACTAAATTCGTGTGCGCCCACTGCTCAGGCACCGTCCAGCAGATTGCCAAAGAAGGTATCCAGCTTTATCGGCTGTGTACCGGCTGCGGCCCTGGCTGGTTCGACTACCTGAGCAACCCCATCGCCATGATTGAGAACGGCGACGACTTCATTAGCGAGTACGTTGACGTTCATGATGTTGAAGTCCACATAGCGACTGAAGGCGTCGCCGTCGTTTTCTACGGCGACGAAAGCAACCCGGCCGTCGTCGCCTATCCCTTTACCTGGGAGGAGTTCCGTCAAATTCTCAGCGCCGGCTTTGAGGGCCTGCGCGTTAAAGAAGGAGGTGATGCTTGACAAACTAAAATCTTAGGCGTATAATTTCATAGAACAGATTATCTACTAACCCAAACCCTGGAGGTTACAAATGACAACGATTCAAGATTTACGACAGAAAGCGCAGGAGTACGCCGACCGCACCCACGACGCCCTGCTTCCCGCCAGCCTGATCAAGATGAACAGTGCTGGGCAGATCGTCACCTTTGGCCGGAAGGAAAACCTACCCCTCCCCGCCACCCCCAATCGTCACGCCTTCGGGCATCTCGTCACCTTTTTCAAAGGCACTCGCAAATATCCAATAGCCGAGAATATCGGCCGAGCTACGGACCATTACTTCTATGATATGGATGACGAGCTGCGAGCCATCAACGTCAACCACTGGCTGAACAAGCTGGGTAATAAGGAACTACGCTGGCGCGGGTACGACCGTGATGGCGGTGGCGAGGGCCTGGAGCTGCGGGCGGTTTGCTCCAGTGTTTATGGGATTGTGGACCACCACCACATCCTGGACGCCATTGCCTTTAGCTTTCAGGGACGGCTGCAAGACATCGAAGTTCAGCACGTCCACATGAACGATGAGATAATGCACCTGCGTCTCTCATTCCCCGGCTCAGCCAGAGTGTTTGAGTTCGACAGATACCGTTCGGTCTACCAGGCCGGCCTGTACATCTCCAACGGTACGGTGAAGAACCGCTCCATCGTCGTCGCCCCCTACATCCAATCCACCGCCTGTCGTAACAGCACTATTTTCGCCAGCGACTTCGGCTTAAACCGGTCGCATTCCGGCGCTACCGTCCTGTCCGCCCGAAACGCCATCTACGAGATGGCGGGCGTGGCGCTGGGACATACGCAGGAAGCGATGGAGAAGTTGTTTGATGCGGCCCTGGTTGACGTACCCTCTCCCGTTCAGATGTTAGACCACATCATGGATAGCCTGGGCGTGAAGGACGAGAACGTGCGCCAATCCGCTACGGTCGGGATGTTCGAGCAAGGCGGCACCAACCTGTTCGGCCTGAGCAACGGGCTGAGCTACGCCGCGCAGAAAGCTGGCGACGAGGAGTTGCGAGTTAAGATAGAGATGGCGTCGGCCGATGTGATTATGGCTGACCCTGACGACCTGTTTGGCCGGTTGGCCAGGCTGGAGCACGCCTTCGCTGAGACGGCGAGCTAGTTAACGGGGTGGGGTCGTGACGTGGAGCGTCAATGCCATAGAATTGGCAGCGGCCCCACCCCTTTTGTGAAGGTGCATAATGGAGCAAGAAAAATTTCTACAGTTAGTTACCAGGTCGGATGAAGAAGGGGTCATCGTGCTTGACCACACCTCGCACTTGATTGATGTGCTCTTGACAGACGACGAGGATTTTTCTATGGCTGTCATACACTCAGCACACAAACAGGTTACGCTGCGAATGACACGAGAAAGCGCACAGTTGCTAATAGAGGTGCTTCAAGCGCATCTAGACGCCGAGCGAAACGCTGGACAGATTGGAACGAGGGGGTAATAGATGACCAAGGAAGAAATACTCAAGATGATCAACCAGGTAACAATCAGCCTGGCGAAGATAGAATCAAGTATGGTTGAAACGACGGAGCCGCTGGCTAAAGAGTTTGACATGGAAGCCAAAGCCGTTATCGCTGACCTATTTCCTGGGTTTCGTGACAAAGACTTCAACCTGTACGCTATCCCGCTGGGTATGCAAATTGTGGATGATGAGGCAAAGCAAACGTTTATCAACGCCTACAACTTCTTCTCGATGGTAAGCAAACACGATGTTCTACCCATGATTTACCCGACGCATTGGCAAAAGCCGTTTGAAGCACCGTCAGTGGGTGAGCTGATGCAGGCGTTTGGTGGTAAGTTGGAAGGTATTGGGCATAGGAGTCTGTTGTGATAATTTCCTACGATTTAGAGATCGCCACCACCGTCCCGCTCAACAAGTGTGAGTGCGGCTCGGTAGACTTTACCGACCACGACGAGCATGGCCTGGAGCTGGGCGGCAACATGATCATGTGTGTTGAGTGCAAATCATTCTTCGACCACTACGACCACCGCATCAAAGTTGATTGGCAGGAGTACGCCCCGCTCGGCGTTAGCTGCGCCATCGCCACCTACCTGAAGGACGGTGAGTTCAGCAACAAGTTCTGGACAAGTGGCCCTGACGCTTCTGCTATGACACAAGCTGAAGTTGAGGAGATGGTCGGCGAGCTGCTGGAATGGCAGCGGTCCGGGCACACCATCGTTGGCTGGAATAGCTTAATGTTTGATCTTCGCCTGCTGTCTGAGGAGCACGGGCTGGCCAAGGACGCTAGTGAGCTGGCACTCAACCACGCCGACCTGATGTTCTACGTTTTCGCTCGAAA